>JASFBJ010000101.1 GCA_030149585.1 Desulfobacterales bacterium
TCTAATAAATTTTTATTGCCTATTGACAAGATGAGGACTCATATGTGTTGGGCATAAACTTTGTTCTTGCTTTTTTTGACAAAAGCACCCAATGAGCTACGTTCAAGTGCAATTTGTCTGGCCAGGTACATTTTTGCCAAGCTCTGGTAAGGGACATCCTTTTTGTTAGCCAAAGTTTTCAGTTCCGCTATCATATCCTCTGGAAGCCGGATAGAAATTGATTTCAGAGAAGGCTTCAAATTATGGAATGAAATTCGCTTGATGTTTTTTGAATCAAAGTAATCAAGAGGTGAATGGGTAGCCCAAAATTCTCGTTCTTCATCCTCACTTTTAAATTTTGGAATAAAATTATCCATTTTTTTCATAAAACCGACTCTCCTTCCGGTTCATATCTCTTGAGGAAATCACTCTAAGAAATTTGCCTCTTTTTGTAAAAATAATGACAAGATAACGCCCTATGTCAGTCATGCCAAATGCCGCCCACCGTTTTTCGGTAAGTGAATGCTTTGGATCATCAAGAACAAGTAATGGTTCATTTAAAAAAACCTGTTCACATTCCCAATTTTCAACTTGGTGCTTGATCAGGTTTTTGTTTTTATTACCTTCGTCCCATTGAAATCCGATAAATTTCTCAATGTCACTATCCATATTTTGCATTGTATATCTATAACATATACGGGTCAAGTGTTTCTTTTAGAATACAAAAATCGCAACGTAAAGCTCAGCGACGCGGCTTTTTGCGTCCGCTTACGGGTAAAGGCATCGGTTACCGACGCCCTCCCCACAGACACAAAAGCTCTGCAAAAAGTTGTGTGACGTTAGTACCTTCTCCCCAGTGCCACGGCAAGCCCTGCAAAGGGGTATATGACCACCACGGCCATCTGTAATCACCCACTGGTAACATCATCGAATTTCATCCCATTTAACGGGAATCCCAACGATTCGGATTTATCTGGACACAACAAGCGCTTGGTTTTGCCATTTTTTTAGATAAAAGCTTCTATCCCTTTTCTTTCAATTATGTCTAATAATTTTTTTGATGCTCCAGTAGGTTTTTTATTGCCTTGCTCCCATTTTTGTACGGTTGAAGGGCTAATATTAAAAATACTTGCTAAAGCTGCCTGGCTTAGACTGAATTTATTTCGAATAAAAACAATTTTTTCAGGAGTATATTCCTGTACTTCTGGAATGCAAAGTTTTTCAATATTTTTCATGGTTCCGGAGAAATACTGGATTCAATATCAAAAGCAGTCAATTGGGCATGTACGATGACATGGAAAGGGATAAAGCCCGTTGTCACATTGGTGGGGAAGTCATATAAGAAGGGAATCCGGCTTACAAAAAAAAATGAAATCTTATGAAAACAGAATTAAACGTTCAAACACCCTGCCCAAATGGGATGTGCTTATTGAATCCGGAGTTGGATAGATTATTTTTTGGGGCAATTATATTTTAAAACGGTTTTCTAATGTTTCAAAGCAAGAGGTGCAAAGTGTTTGACCAAAAAGCCGGCGTGTGCGGGACTCCATTGTTGCTTCCCCGCATTCCCGGCAGATTAAACTCTCCAATACCCTGGCTTTACGAGGTACGGGGCCCTGCGATGGCTTAATATCAAAAAGTTTATCAATATCTGCTTCCATTATCTGTTTTGTCCGCTCTGCCGTGGCTTTTTTTAGACGTTTTTGCTCGCTGACACTAAGCTCTTTTTTTAATTTTTTCGTTCTCAGAGCGATTAGATCATCATCTGGATCAGCAATGGCATTTGGCCTTGCAACGATTCGTATGGATTTTCCATCAAGCCGGCTGTGGAAAGTAAAAGCGCTTTTTCCATAATCCAGGTGAATCAGATTCCCCTTGCCAAAGGTACAGCCGGTTAAAAACTGAATTGCATCAACAGCGCACATATCGGTTTCTACTATGGCGACGATTTCTTCATCCAGGGAACGGCCGAATCTGTCCATTGCCAGTTCCGATGCTCGTATGCCAATGGCCAGTCCGGGGCATGAATGGCCGTGGAAATTGATGGTTGCCTTAATAAGTTCCGGGCTGACTGGTTTTGGATTCATATTAGATACCTTTCTTAATATAATAAAGGTGAATATCACTGATGGCTAAGCAGAAAGTTTCATATACAAGGCGCAGTGGTTTTTCAGAGACGAGGCAATACATGTAGTATGCCGAGTTTCTGAAAAATCGCTGCAACGCAGTAGATGGGACGTTCTGCTTAGCCATCATTAATTTTCATATAAATGATCAACAGTCAAAGGAAAATGGCATCTCACCCTGCAATAATCCAGATCCACCATTTCCGGAGATTTTTCGCGACACAGGTCTTTATGCCGGGGACATCGGGAAACAAAAGGACATCCAACCGGTTTTATTTCCTTTGACCCTGGTTTAAAGGTATTTTTGACCAGTCCGCGTGCACTGTTGATAAGCAGTTGAGTATAAGGATGGCGAGGCCCGGATAAAATTTTGTCCGCCGGCCCCACTTCCACCAGACGACCGGCAAGCATCACACCGATCCGGTCTCCAATCTTTCTGGCCAGACCAATATTATGGGTAATAAAAAACATGGACAGTCCAAGTTCAATCTGGAGATCCAGAAGCAATTTTAATACTTTGGCCTGAACACTCGGGTCCAGCGAGCTGGTGGGCTCATCAGCCACAAGAAGAGCCGGCTCAAGTATCAGGGCGCGGGCCATGCAGACACGCTGTATTGCCCCCATATTCAGTTCATGGGGATAACGCTTTAAGAATGAAGGATCAGCAGAAAGACGAACCCTGGCCAGAACCCTTGAAACGCCATTTTGAATACTTTCCCTGCTCATGGCTTTTTTGTGGATTTTAAGGGGCTCTGCCACAGCCTCAAAAACAGAAAATCTGGGACTGATTGATTCAGCCGGGTTCTGGTATATCACACCGATGCGGCGTGCCAGTGACTGGTATTCCTGCTTTGCCCATTGATCCATATCCCGTCCTTCAAAGGTTTTTTCACCGCTGTCCTGTTTGAGCATGCCGGCTAAAATCATGGCCAGGGTGGTTTTGCCTGAGCCTGTTTCACCGATCAGGCAAAAAAGTTCACCACATTTTAAAATAAGGTCTGTTGGATAAAGCGCGGGCACATTGCCGTAGCTTTTGCTCACACCTTTAAGACTGAGAATATCGGCAATGCCGCTGCGAAGACAGCGAACCATATGGTCACCAATCTTTTCAAGAGGCACATTTTCATTTTGACATCTGTTGATGGCCTGAGTGCATCGACTTTGGAAAAGGCATCCAAAAGGTGGGGCATGGCCGTCTTTGTGGCTTGAATCAGGAACCTGGATATGGGTATGCCTGTATTTATCCTGATCGTGTCGACCGTGCTGATGAACAAGCCTGTAAAAGACATCACCTTTAATTCCTCCCAGATCCCTGGCCGTAGTCATGGTCGGGTATGACCGGCCAAGAGCCAGAGTGTAGGGGTGAAGCGGCTTTAATAAAAGGTCACTGGCAGGCAGTGTTTCTAAAATCCGGCCCAGATAGAGCACATGCACTGTATCTGCAAGGCCGGCGGCTATTTCAAGATCATGAGTAATTAAAAGAACTGCCTTGCCCTTTGATTTAAACTGATCAATAATCTCTGATATAAAGAGTTTGCTTAAAGCATCCAAAGAGGAGGTTGGTTCGTCCAAGATGATTATTTCAGGATCAAGAATCATGGCCATGGCCAGCAAAACCCGTTGAAGCTGTCCACCACTAAGCTGGTGAGGATAGCGATATAGATACTCTCTGTAAACCCCCATTTGCTCCAGAATTTTGCCTGCCTTTATATTTGCCTGCTTTCGGCTTGAGAATCCGCGTTGAATCAACGGCTCCGCAACCTGATCCACGATGCAATGGACAGGATTAAGATTGCCGGCTCTGTTTTGAAATACCATGGCTATTTTGTCCCAGCGCATTTCATTTAAAACAGATTCATCGAGATTTTCGAGTTGCTGTCCGTTTATGTTTACCCTTCCCTTCCATGAAGCATTTGAAGGGAGTAGCCCCATACATGCTTTTCCCAGGGTGGTTTTTCCTGAACCAGACTCTCCCACCAGGGCAACACACTTTCCATGACCGATATCTATGCTGACTTCTTCCAGAGCCTGGATGCTGTGTGATCCGTTTTGGTAAATAACACTAAGATTTTTAATATTCAGGTTCATACTCTTTTATTGGAAAATATTTTTTAGTCTATTGACTGTATATTGCCTGTCCTGGTCACTTAACCACTCAACAACTCAACCGATTTAAGGCGTGGATCAAGTATTTTCTCCAGGCTGATGGCAAGAAATGTAAGGGTCATAATCAATAAGGAGAGACAGAGAATCGGCGGGAAAAGCCAGTTCCACCATATATCCATATAATAATATTTAACAGCATAGGCGATCATCAAACCAAGAGATTTCCGAGTGGGGTCGAAAAGCCCAAGAAAAGCCAGGGATGCTTCCATGAACATAGCCATCCTGGTTTTTGAGGCAAAACCTATAAGGTATAAAGGAAACATTTCAGGCATGAGATGGCGGCGTATGATATACCAGTTGCCGCCGCCAATCCGGGCAGCAGCTTTTACATGAAGGCATTCCCTCTTGGCAAGGGTTTGTGCCCGTATAGTCTTGCTTATAGTCGGCCACATCAATCCTGCCAGAATTAGAGAGAGCATAAATGGCGAAGGCCGAAAAAGAGCGGCTGTGAGAATAAGTATCATGATGGCCGGAATGGCTAAAAGTACGTCTGCCAGGCGCATCAGGATCATATCGATAAGCCCGCCAAACCATCCTGCAACAAGCCCGATTATAACTCCAACTCCCAGCGCAACCAGGCCGGAGGTCAGGCCAAAAAAGACCGTGTTGCGAATAGCAAAAAGAAGCTCTGAAAAAATATCCTGTCCTCCGTCGTTAATTCCCAGAAGATGTTTTGCACAAGGTGGTGATATGGGAGTAAATGACATATCCCAAGGATCAAAGGGCGCAAGCATGGGCCCCACCAGAATAGTAATGGTAAACACCGCAGCAAGCAAAAAGCCGGTGAGAAACCAGGTGTCCTGAAAAATATTTCGATTCAGATCAACGTTCATATTCAATCCTTGGATCGATTATTTTATAAACAAGTTCCAGAGCCAGAATAATGGCTAAAACCATTAATGAAGAGATCAAAACAACAGCCTGAATAACCGGAAGGTCTCTGGCCTGGATTGCGTTAAAAAGAAGAGTTCCCAGACCTGGATAAGAATGAATTCTTTCCACCACAAGAACCCCGGTAATCATAAAGGCCAGCCGCAATCCAAAGCGTGTTGCCAGAGGCAATAAAGCGTTTCTGGCTGCATGGGCATATCTTATTCTTCTGTCAGGCAGGCCTTTGGCCCTGGCCGTTGTTATAAAGGGAGCTTTTATGATCATCATCATGCTGTTACGGGCCAGTAAAAAATTACCCGGAAAATAGGCCAGAACCAGTGTGATAAGAGGCAGGGCCAGGTGATGTCCAATATCTAAAACCCGTACCCAAAATGAAACTTCTGCATAGGCTGTCTCTGCTCCAGCAGCAGGAAACCACTGCAACTTCAAGGCAAAGATTAGAAGGAGGATAACACCAGTGCTGATTTCAGGGATACCCTCCAAAAGAGTCATGCCTCCAACAATACCCTTTTCCAGCCTGGTACCCTGCCGCCAGGAAGCTTCCACCCCTGCTATAAACCCAATGGAAATGGAAATAATATGAGCCGTGCCAAGCAGCAGGAGCGTCCAGGGAAATGTTTCTAAAAATAACGCAGAAACAGGCGTCAAAAAGGCATAGGAATACCCCCAGTCGAGTTTTACAAGTTTAAGCAGATAGTTGCAAAAGCCCGCTTCTTCGGTATAATAAGCTCTTAGTTCAGCTTCCTGGTCTACCGTAAGTGTAACATCAGAGCCGGCATACATGGCTGTCACGAAATCGCCAGGCAGGAGGCGTGGCAGAGAGTAACTCAAATAGGTCATGATCAAGGCTGCCAGGCCGAAGATAAGGATAAGACCAAGACGCCTTGATATTTGATGTGTTGAATTTACGTTCACAGGATAGCCGGTCTTATTTGATAAGTGACATCTTATTCTGGGAAATAGGAATGCCTAAACCAATACCTCCATGTGTATAATACCATTTTATCCCTTTTTTGGGATTATAGGCAGCCATTGAGGCTGGGTAGTAAAGTGAAATTGCCGGAACCTCATCAGCATAAATTTCCTGGATTTTATAGACAATGGCCCTGCGCTTTTCAACGTCCATCTCGGACACCTGTTCCTTGAGCAGCTTGAGCAGTTTTTTATTTGCCCCAAAGCGTGCTGAATTGACCGAGCCCGTAGCCTTGGGATTTATCATCCGGTTAAGAATTCTCGCGTCTCCAAGCAATCCTCCGTGCCCGGAGATGGCAAGATTAAAATCCCATTTTTTCACCTTTGCATCCGTGGTTGCCTGCTCCAAATTAACCAGATCAACCCTGATTCCCACTGCTTCAAATTGTTGTTTAATCACTTCGCCATCCCTGTCAGCTACAGAATCGCCCGCTACAGTGATGTTTGAAGAGAGGATTTGAACTTTTAGAGGCTGACTGTCCTTAATATAAAAGCCTTTTGCATCTTTTTTATAACCAAGAGATTCCAGAATTTCCATAGCTTTTGCTGGATTGGGAATATATGTTGGTGTGTCGGGGTTGTAAAACTCGTGGTCAGGTGAGAGCAAACCAAAAGAAGCAGGATAGCCGAAACCCCGGTGCGCCTTGTCTATAATTTCCTGCTGGTTGATGGCGCAGGCAAGTGCCTGTCGAAAGCGTTTGCTGCTAAAAGGCGCAATCCTGTGATTAATCATAAGTTTTTTGTTCCAGCCCCTTGCATTTTTAAGAATTATCATTCCCTTTTTTTTCAGTGCATTGGCCATATCAGGTTTAATATTGGCCAGATCAGCTTTGCCTGTGGATAAAGTCATGAGTGGTTTGCCTGCTTTTATATATATCAGGCGCTTTGCCTTGGGCTTGCCCTGGTAGTAATTGTTAAAGGCTTCGTAAAGATAGGTGCCCTTGGCCTTATTGAAATCAATGAATTTATATGGCCCTGTGCCGATAAAACATTTAGAATCATTGCATTTTTTAGGGTCGTTTATATTTTGCCATATATGCTTTGGAAGAATCGGCATAACGCCCCCCACATAAGCCAGAAAGGGAGCATATGGCCTATTCAGTTTTATAATTACCTTATTTGGCCCAACTGCCTTTGCACCTGAAACATCACCCATAGGCACCCATCCATAAGGATGCTTTTTGAAGTATTCTACGGTAAATACAACGTCTGAAGAACTAAAGGCTTTGCCATCGTGCCATTTAATACCCTGGTTAAGCTCAAAAATAAAGCTCAGCAACTTTGGATCATATGTCCAGGACTTTGCAAGAGCAGGGATATAGCCCTTCTCGTCTTTCCATATAAGAGTATCATAAACCCAGCTCATACGAACATAGCCGGGCCCCCGCGGATAATGGCGATATGCGTTTGGATAGCCCCAGTCCCCCTTGCTGTCGGCTATGCGGATTTCATCAACCTGGGCATGGGCTGTAAAACTTGCCGTTCCCAAAAGGGTTAGCATCATCAATAAGGCAAATTTACAAACCAGTATTTTTTTTAAATTCTTCATTTTTTCCTCCTAAAAAAACAAAAAGCCACGAGAGCTTAAGGCCGTTTTTGACCTTATAAAGCCTTCGTGGCTATTAAATTTCAGTAGTATTATTTTTTGCTTGCCAATTTCTAAAATTGCTTCTAAATGCTGCCGGCCTTCCTGGCCGGAATTTATATCTTGGATAAATACTCCTGATAAAGTTAAAAGTCAATCTTATTTTTTTGGCTTATTTTTGGCTTATTTCCGGAGATCGTGGAAGATCTTTGCCCTTTAACAGAGGCGAGAGGAAAAAGCAGGGCACAGGTGCCGAGAAATAAAGCAGCCGCTATTTATGGCTGGGCACCAAGCACCTTGTGGAGAAAAATGAAATAAGCGCTTGATTAAATAAGTCTGGATATGGTTGAAATAAGTTGATACAAACTCAAAATTAGTTTAGCTTTCACCACCTGCTACTGCAAAGCACGAACGGGCAGGTCATGTGGAGAAAAATGCAATGCCGGAAAAATTGTCGAAAAAAGATGTGCGGGGTAAAGGAGCTTTACAAGCAAAAATAGAAAAAAAATCCTTTCGATTGACCTCTCGATCCGCCCTTGGGATCATGAACTCCCTGTCTGCCCATATAGCTATTCTGGACCAGAACGGAACGATTCTGGCAACAAATGGTGCATGGGCTGAGTTTGCAAAAGCAAATAAGATACAAATGCGGCCGGATACGGTTAATATCAACTATCTTGAGATATGTGACCGCGCTTTAAGTGATTCTGCTGAAAATGCCGGGGAGGTATCTGAAGGGATTCGGGCCTTGATTACAAAAAAAATTGATGAATTTATAATAGAGTATCCATGCCATTCCTCTCATGAAAAACGGTGGTTTTATATGCGGGCCACGAGGCTTTCAGATTCCAGGCCCCTTCGGGTAGTAATCAGTCATGAGAATATAACCGCCCTCAAGCAGGCTGAAATGGAACTGAAGCTTCAAAGACAAAACCTTGAAGAAACCAATACAGCTCTTAAGATTCTCTTAAAACAAAGGGAAGATGACAAATATGAACTTGAAGAAAGTTTGGTTTCCAATGTCAAAGAACTGGTTTTTCCATATTTAGATAAGCTGCGTAATGCAAGACTTAATTCCAAAGAAAAAACCTACCTGAATATTATCGAATCTCACCTTAACAAAATTGTCTCACCCTTAGTCCGAAAACTCTCTTCAAGATACCTCCACCTTACTCCTCAGGAAATTCAGATAGCCTCTCTTGTGAAAGGCGGCAAGGCAACAAAGGAAATTTCTCAGATCCTGTTCATTTCAGGAAACACCGTTAACTTTCACCGCAAGAATATAAGAAGGAAGTTAGGCCTGAAAACAAAAGATATTAACCTGCGATCATACCTTCTTTCCCTGGAAGAACAGTAGCTTTTACCTACTATTTATCACCAGATCTTCAATTATTGTAATACATCCAGTTGATAATTATAATAGTTATGTGTGGGGAGTGGCAGATACTATCAACTTCTTACGAAAATATAAAAGGAGGATTATTATGAGATGGATTTGGGCAAACCTCGATGACAAAGGAAAGGGCGATGTTCAGGCTCTAGAGGATAAATTGGGAAAGAGAATACTGGCTATTTATCCTGATTTTGTACCTAACAAAATTAACGATGATGAACTAAAGCAGATTCAAGGGCTGGATGAGAAACTAAAAGTCAATCTGGTGGCTGTGGTCAGTCATTAAAACTTAAACATTTTTTGCCAAACCCTGCTGGGGAGAATGCGCACACCCGAAGTATAGTTCAAAATATGCAGGGTGTGCATATGCTCCCCTATTTTTTGGGGCAAAAGAGGGTGTACCTTTTTCTTTGAGCGTATGGGCATTATTTCTCCCTCAATAGGCATATCTAAAACCTCACGCTAAAGGAAAACCAGCGCATTTAAAGCCTGACGCTGTGTGGATGATGCCACATTTCTTTTACTCACCAGGTTTGATAGAAAGACTTCAACTTGTTGTCTCCCCATTTCACGTGGGTGGATTTTCCCTCCATAATAGTGGATATACCTAATAATCCATTGACAATACGTAACTTCTGTGTGATAGGCATAAAAATGGTAACGTAAAACTTCTTTGACCTGATCCATTAATTTGGCTTTTGGATCAGGACGAAATCTGTGCTTATTTTGCATCATATTTTCTTTAATATCGGAATAAGTGTAAAAAAATGTCAATAAATGCAATATGTGTACTAAATATCTATTTTATACTGCTTTTATCGTTTAATATAATAATATGCGTAAAAAAATACAACCTATACGCAAAAATATCATGTACTTTTTTACACTTATTGCTCTGTTATATGAAAGCAGGAACCACACAGGAACAATACTAAATGGGAAGAGATGTAACCTTATATCCCAAAAAAGCATCAAGAGAAGAACTCAAAAATTACTTGGAAAGCATGGGGTTCGTTAAGTGCAAACATTTTTGGGATTGGCCCAAAGGTACTTTAAATTACTCGTGGTTCGATTATGAAGACTTCAAATCTATTGATGGAGTTTCTGTAGATATTTATCCCTTGTCAGGAGAAGAACTAAGCGTTACTGGCAACAATTGGGCACTACATGCTCGTAATTTATCTGGTGCAAGTTGGCACGATGTAAAGATGCTAAATGATGTTTTACGTGTGGCAAGAAAACTTTTTGGCGGGACTATCAAAGGCGATTATGGAACAAATCGTTATGCTCCGTTATGGGATGACGATAGCACACCAATAAGTAGAGGAATATCTGGAATATATAGCCATGTTAATAGAGAAATTTCTGCCGTGAAGTTCGCTCTACCTGATCCTTCGATAAAACAACAGCCCCATGCAGATGGAAAAATTGATGATTTCATTGAATTTACTCAAAACTTGGATCCGAGCAGGGTTATCTATAACGGTTTGGTGCCTTTTGCAGTTTCAATGTTTGAGTACTTTTTCTCACAAGCATTCCAAGTGCTTATCAAATACGATGAATTTGCATTGAAAAAGCGAAGCTCTCACAAACAAAAACTAAACTTCGAAACCCTGCTCGAAATTGAGAAGAAAGATAAGAGTATTGAAAATATTATTGCCGAAAACTATACATTTCAAAATCTAAACCAACTAAACAAAGCTTATAAAGACTGGCTGAATATTGATGTTAGGAAAATTTTATATAAAAAGAAAAGGGTTGGGAATTCCGTTTCATTTCTGGAAAACCGGATATCCGACATAATCCAATACCGTCATGGAATTGTTCACCACTTCTCAATAGATCGTTCTCTAACTAAAGAAGGATACATTCATATCCTTGAGGCAATTGAAAAAGGAATAAATGAGTTCATTTCTTTTATTGAGCGAAAATATGGTTTTAAAGTTGATGAGCATTGCTAAATCATATAACAATGCAAATTCAGCCGACGCAAAAAGCCGCGCGGCTGATTAGCCCGTTCGGCTAAGAGGAGGTAATAAGAATGGCAAGATCGACAACATGTACTCTTGACGACCGCGAAATTAGTATAGATGAAGCAATAGAAATGCGGGACTCCGCTCGGGATCGTAGGATTAACATGCCCGACTTTCGGTGCACAGAGTGCGGCAATTCTGTTCGCCCTCATAATTCGGGTGGTAACGCTTGTGCCC
>JASFBJ010000330.1 GCA_030149585.1 Desulfobacterales bacterium
CTGCCTATTTATAAATTGGCGGAATACCTTAATTCAAAATTCGATGTTGGACGTTGGATGTTCGATGTTCATTTTTTAAGTCCGCCGAAGGGCGCTAAGTTCATCCCCACGTAAGAAACATAAAAGCAGATGCGCCCCTTCCAATTGAGTAATAAAGTCACAAGGCGCCAACGTCCCCCATTCCCAACAGAAATTACACAAGAAATGGTTTAACAAATATGCTGGCTTTAGGCATATTATTATAAAATAACAAAGGCACTACGGTTCCTTTTTACACGTGGAGGAGGAAGTTTAATACTATGAACAAATTAGAATACTTAAAAAAAGAAATTGACAGTTTGCCTCCTTCGATGCTTGTTGCGGTAGAAGGATTCATAAAGGAGCTAAAGCAAGAAACACAAAAACCACAAAAAACTCCTTCGCTTTTATCAAAGCTGGCTGGATATGCCATTGAGGACGATCTTCCTGCCGATTTGGCGGAGCAGCATGACCATTACTTGTATGGAATATCTAAAAAATGAGTAGCAGTATTTTTATCGACTCAGGCTACTTGATCGCACTTATCAGAAAAAGAGATAATAGTGCAGTGCATTTAACTGGGGTTAATCCTGTCCAACCCCATCGGAGTCGAATAACTTTATGAAAAACAACATATTTCCATTTCAAGGAACCATCAAACCCTCCGACCGCCACTGCCTCAACGGCCACAGAAGCGCACTCGTCTGGTTTACCGGCCTTTCCGGGAGCGGAAAATCGACCCTGGCCCATGCCCTCGAAGAACGTTTGTTCAATATGGGCATTCGCAGTTATGTCCTGGATGGAGACAATGTCCGTTGTGGTTTGAATAACGACCTGGGTTTGAATCCAAAGGACAGAAAAGAAAACATCCGCCGGATTGCTGAAGTTTCAAAACTCATGGTGGATTCAGGTATTCTTGTGTTTGCCGCCTTTATCGCACCGTACAGAAACAGCCGGATGTTTGTTAGAGAGTTGATGTCAGATTATCCTTTTTATGAGTGCTACGTCAGATGCTCAGTGGATGTGTGTGAAACAAGAGACCCGAAGGGTCTTTACAAAAAGGCCCGTAAAGGTGAAATCACAAATATGACCGGTCTGACAGCGCCCTATGAAGAACCGCAAGACCCCGAATTGATCGTAGATACAAGTCAAGCACCACTGGCCAATTGCGTGGACCGAATGGTTGAATTCCTTATCGCCGATAAAATCATCTTTTCAAGAACCACAAAGGACAATCTTCTCCTGAGGGATTTGCGCTGTCCTTAAGTTGCTTGAATTTAGAGGGAATTTCGCAGTGTCAAAAATAAATTACCCCAAAGAGGAATGGGTGAACATCGTAAAATCAATCACTTAGCGGACAGAGTCGGAGTTTTCCAGATTTTTCACCCCAAGCGAGGAATTTCCAGGAACATATTGATTTTCCTGCCAAATATTGTATAATGCCATCATCAAGTCACACGATAGAGTGTTTTTTCAAACATTTGATGGGGGCCGAAACATGGCAGCAGTGAGTCCGTTTCTTTTTTCGTGGAATGATGTTGAAGCACGTTCGGATTTGGAACGTTTTTATCTGGTGCGTGATAATCTACCCGATGAGAATATCGTGGTGGCGCTTGAAAAGCGTCGCGGAAATGGGAGAGATGATTTTCCGATACGCGCAATGTGGAACGCGCTTATTGCGGGAATCGTGTTCCAGCATGCATCCATTGAATCTCTGATTCGCGAGTTGTCCAGGAATCCATCATTACTGGAAGCATGTGGGTTTGATATTCTGCCGAGGCAGAAAAAACCGGTAGCAGAGTTGAAACGTAATGAGGAAACGGGCCAAATGGAAATCATACGGTCTGGCGGCGGGGACGCTTATTTTTTGGTTCCCGGCAGTTGGACTTTCTCGCGGTTTTTGAAGAACGTCATAGAATTGGAAGAGTACAACAGAATGGTGAGCAGCATGGTGCGTAACCTGCGAGAATCTCTAATGAAAGAACTCCCTGATTTTGGCTGTCATTTAGGGTACGACGGCAAGGCTATCAATAGCTATAGTACGGGACAAGAAAGCCGGAAAACCGGTGAAACCTCAGATACGGATGCAGATTGGGGCAAACATGAAACGAAAGGAATAAACAGTGAAACCGGCAAGCAGTGGACAAAAGTAAAATCCTGGTTTGGATATGGCCTTCATTTGATCGCTGATACCCAGTATGAAATTCCGGTGGCGGTTCACGTAACGCCTGCCTCGCATTCGGAACACACCGAACTGCGAAGCATGATCAAAGAAATTTTTGATGAAACACCGCAGCTTGGCGAGCGCTGTGATGATTTTGTGGCGGACCGTGGTTTGGATTCCGGTGAAACTAAAGCGCAGCTGTTGGATGAATATGGAATTCGGCCCGGCATCGATACCCGTGAACTGTGGAGAGATGAAAAGGATGAACCGGGGTACGATCCTGCAAAACCGATTACACGACCTCTTTATCCTGACCGGGCAGATACCATTGTGTATACTGAAAAAGGGGCAGTCCATTGCATTTGTCCGGTTACAGGAGAACAACGGGACATGGCTTTTTATGGTTTTGAAAAAGATCGCAATACCCTGAAATATCGTTGTCCAGCCGCTGCATATAGCTTTTCCTGTGAGGGATGTGTGGAGTGTTCATCTTCTGGACAAGCCAATCCGGGAGAATATGGTCGAGTTGTCAGGATAAAGATCACTGAGGAAGATCGGCGAATCTTCACCCCTATTCCATATGGCACACAGGGTTGGGATCGGGCTTACAATCGGCGTTCTTCTCTGGAGAGAATCAATAGTCGGCTTGATAATGATTTTGGTTTTGAGAAGCATTACATACGTGGCCAAGCCAAGATGCAAACAAGAGTTGGCTTAGCCACCGCCGTAATGATGGCAATGGCCCTCGGTCATGTAAGGGCTGGTCGCATTGAGCAAATGCGCTCCCTTGTGCGGCCAATAGCCAGAGCCGCCTAATTATAGTTGTTTTTAAATAGTGACGAACTAAGGATTAAGTTTAAATGGATTGGTGTGTCCAATTATCGGGTTTTTTGGGTATGTCTGTGTATAACCCCCTATATTTTGCCGCCATGTCGCACTGTCAAGACTGGCACCCGGTTTTTTTGGGGCCCAGCGGACCAGCAAACCCGGCAAAAAACGGTACAGCGCAAACCTCTCTATTGACAGCATGTAGCCAGGTGGCTACAATTTCGGCATGGTTGAAATTCGTAAGACTGAAATTTTTGCCAAGTGGCTTGATGGCTTGGACGATGTCCGTGCGCGTGCGCGCATTTTGGTACGGATTCAACGATTGGCAGCAGGAAATCCTGGAGATGTTAAGCCTGTTGGTGATGGGGTTTCAGAGCTGCGGATTGATTACGGCCCAGGTTATCGAGTTTATTATAAAAAGAAAGATCGATCCGTGGTCGTTTTGTTGGCCGGCGGCGACAAGCGCACCCAGTCCAGAAATATCAAGACCGTCTTGCGCCTGGCAAGAAATCTATAGGAGCGTGTATCATGTCTAAAACCATCACAACCCGCTACGATGTCGCTGAGCATCTTCGAACCCCAGAGGAAATGGCTGCTTATCTTGAAGCTTGCTTAGAGGATGCACATGGAGATGCTGCTTTCATTGCTAAAGCACTTGGCGATATTGCCCACGCCAAGGGTATGTCACAGGTGGCTCGAGATGCCGGCCTTTCCCGGGAAAGTCTTTACAAGGCGCTATCCGGGGAACGAAGCCCAGCATTCGAAACAATCCTTA
>JASFBJ010000102.1 GCA_030149585.1 Desulfobacterales bacterium
CTAAAAAGCCCGCGGCAGTTCTTTTTCTCCATGGTCGTTTTGCTGATCTGATTATTGGTACAAAAAAAAAGATCCACTATGCCAGCCGCCTGGTTGCCTTTGATAAATCCGAGCAGCAGATTGAATCTCTTTGGGAAAGAATCAGAAGCGATATCATAGCGCTGGAAAAAGATAATAGAATAAGCATTGAGCATTTATATTATCTTAACTGGTTTGATAAAGATACTTTGCCTGAGTGGCCGGCGGATTCCACTTTAGAATTGATTGCCTGTGACAAGGAAGAGATAACCCATCAAGATATAGTTTGCCAGTCATCTTTTATTAAATCTTTAAAAAAAACATCGGTGGATCACAGTATAAATTCAATCCTTGACAAGATTTATTTTTTTTCACGAAAAATTGCGCCATATGGCAATATTATGTTTTTCTTGCTCTCCCTGATTTTAATTGGAGGATATTGGAAGCATCAGGAAAAATCCAACTGGATTGAACAGCAAATCTCCAAAACAACTCAACAGATAGAAAAAATCAGCGTAAAACCTGTAAATGCCATGCCCCTGATAATTATAAATGAGACTCTTGGTTTTGTTAAGGATTTGGCCTCTTATAAAAAAAATTCTTCTTTTAATCAGGTTTTAAATGATATCTCGGACGTCTTAAATCCAGAGCTTGAAGTAAAAGATATAAAGCTTGAATATACTGCCGATGAATTGCGGGTGGAGTTTTCAGGGAATAGCTCAACCTCTTTTGACAAAGCCTATCAGGGATTTCAGGCCCTTATCAAAGGGTTGGAATCAAATAGCTATAAAATTGAGCAAAGCAGGTTTGACACCAAAATCAGATCATCCAGGTTTTTTTTAAAATTGAAGAAAATAATATCATGAAAAGAAAACAACAGGGATTTAGCGCATTATTGATCATCTTTCTGGCTATTGGAGCCGCTTCTGTTTATCAGCTTTCAGGCGCATGGAAACAGGCCGTCGGCTTACGAACTGGTCCCCCCAAAATATTGCAGGATATTCAACTGCCGGGCGCAGTGGCCATGGCAGATATCAACAAGCTGGCAAAAGAAATGCAGGATTTGGCTTATCCTGAGGAAAATCAAGAGCAATCACCCCAACTTGGATTATTTGGTTATTATCCCATGACAAAACATGGGGTACTGGTCAAAAAAGAGAAAAAATTGCAATCAGTAACTTTTAATTACAGCCTGACCTTTGCAATTGCTTCAGCAAAAAAAAGTTTTTGCGTTATTGACGGGAAGTTTTATCAACAAGGTTCAAAACTTCCTGATGGAGGTCAAATTCTCAAGATAGATTCAAAACGTGTCTTGATTAAAAAATTTCAAATTTCCAGATGGATACCCATGGCTCCTTTAACCATGGAAAACCAAAATAAGAAGAAAAGCCCCCCTAAACCAGGTGCCGGCATCTAAACGCGGAGGAAGAATGAAACGATTGCTGCTGATATATGGATTACTCTGTTTTTTCGCAATTTACGGGTGTGCGTATGGTCCTTCTTCCATACTGAAACCGGAAAAGCATGATGAAAATGCCCTGCCCGATAAGATAAAATCGGAAGATGCGAAATTATCTCTGATACAAAAGGATCTGCGAACTTCCCTGGAAAAGAAAACCCAAAGGAAAATAGAAGTAGAACCGGTAATGCCGGTCTATAATCCACTGGAAGATAAGATAGTCTCTTTTTCAATGGTTAATGAAAAACTTGAAATCATATTATACTCTCTTGCGCATGCAACAGGTTTAAACCTTATAATAGATCCAGCAATTAAAAATGAAGAAAAACTGATCACCTTAAATTTTGAAGAGGTCTCAGCAGCAGTTGTACTAAGAGAAATTTTAGGCAGTTTTGATTATTTCTATGAAATAGAAGAAAATATTATCAGGGTCAAACCATTTCAGGAACGTTTTTTCAAGCTAAACTTTTTAGACACATCAGTAAAGTCGAGTTTTGATGTTGGTGGAGACGTTCTGGGAGCAGGCGAAACCGAAACAGTTAGCGGATTATCCGGTAGTTTTAAGCTCTCCGGCAATGGAACCAAATTTGGAAATCCTTATGACATGATTGAAACTATGTTCAAACCTTTGATATCAAGAAATGGAAAAATTACGCTCAACAGATTATCAGGCAGCCTGTATATCAAAGACAAACCAAGTGTTATTTTGATGGTTTCCCGGCTGATAAAGCATTTTAAAGAAATGCTTTCCAGGCAAATTATAATTGAAGCCCGGATAATCGAAGTAGCCCTTTCTGATGAGTATAAATACGGCATTGACTGGAATTTATTGAAGGATTTAAGCAATGCAGCCTCGGAATTGGGCAGTGCTTCCTGGTCTTATGGCACTGGATTGCTTTTAAAAGGCAGTGCAGGCGATTATTCACTTAGCACCACCATCAATGCTTTAAACACCTTTGGAGACACAAAGGTGGTCTCAAATCCCAGTATTCGTTCCAAGCATGGCAAGCCTGCCATGATCAGTGTGGGAACGTCCTATACATATAAAAAGAGTGTGGAGACAACCACCACTTCAACTTCATCTGAAAGCAACACAACAACCGAAGTTGAAGTATCCACGGTCTTTGACGGGTTGATTCTGGGAGTAATTCCTTTTATTGAGGAAAGCGGCAAAATCTCTTTGCAGATTAATCCCATTAAAAGTGATGTGGACCAAAGCAGTCTCAATCCTGAGTCGGTAAGTACCGGGCAGAGCATATCTCTGCCGATAGTTCATGTCAAAGAGATCAGTACGACAATTGCAATGCGTAGCCATGATGTAGTGATACTTGGCGGACTTATTGATAAACGACTGGTCAAGGTCAACAAAGGAGTCCCCTTTTTTTCAGCAATTCCAGTTCTTGGTTATCTTTTTAAAAATGAATATAAAAGAGAAGAGACTCGGGAACTGGTCATTATTTTGAGTGTATCTCTAATATGAGTGTAATTTTTAAAGCATTGAATAAAATGCAAACAGGACCCGGCATAAGCAAGGGCATCGAGCAACCGGATTTAAGAGAAAGGAGCTCTTTAAAAAGAGTTATCTTTTCACCGCTTGCAGCAATTCTAATTGCCCTGCTTATAATCGGAGCTGGATTTGCCTGTGTTTATGGGTTCAGCTATTTTAAACAAAAATATCAGGCCCGCCTGTCAAAAAAAATTGAGACTGCGGGGACTCCTTTGCCGGCGGCTGCAACTAACCAGCAGGCAAATATCGACGCTACTCAAATCACAGACATTGGCGCTATCCAGGAAAATGGCGTAATACCGCCACCGCCGATGATTCCAGAAGATGACCCGGCTGATATTGCAAAATCGTGCAATATGCCAAAATCTAAAGCAGTTGAGCAGCAATCATCAAGGGCCTTTAAAAAAATGCAATATAATCCGCCTGTGGTAAAAAAACGACCAGGCGATTTGACCATAACACGGGAAAATGAAGGTGCATTGGCTGAAAATTCAAAAAAGATAAAATTCTCAAAAAAGAGGAAACCTGCGCAAAAAAAGGTTGCCCACAAAAAAGATCTGCAGTTGACCGCAAATAGGTCCCGGATTTACCAGGAAGAGTTTCAAAAAGAGCAAGCTCCAGGCAAAATTACCAGGCCTCGCATGAAGAAAACCAGCAGGTCTGCAACACCACAAAAGGCAATGAATGCAAAAGATGCTCAGATAAAACAGCATAAAGCCGATCTCAAGCAAAACCGCAGGGTAATGCAATTGGTGTCAAAAATTCAGAATGCTCTGATAAATCAGGATGAAAAAAAGATCAATGAACTGATCAGGAAATTGACTTTGATCAAAGGAGAGGAAAACAGGTATGTATTAAAAATTAAAGCTTATCAGCTTTTGCGCCAAAAAAATTATGCTGCTGCTAAAATTTTGTTAAAAAAGATAATTTTAAAACAGGAAAATGACCTTGAAGCTGGAGTAAATCTGATAATAGTTGAAATTAACACAAATCAGCTGGATTCAGCACGTCAACGGTTAAAGCGTTTGGAAGAGCTTTTTCCTGAAAATCCAAAGATTATAGAACTCAAACAGCGTTTTAATTGGAATTACTAAGGCTAAAATGGTTATTTCAGCCAGAGCCTCTGATAAATTAATATCCAGCATATTATATCTGGGTATAATTGCTATTACCATATGGGGTGGTCAAAAAATCATTAATCGGGCTATTGAAACCAGATTTTATAATGATTTTTTGCTTAAATGGGAGATTGCAGCAAAAAATTATTCAGTTTCAGGAAGCAAATTACCTGTTTTTAAAGGCACAAATCATATGCTCTATATGAATCAGCTGGCAAATTTGATGCAAAAACAGCTAATCAGTCTTCCTGCTTCCAATACGAACAATCCTTTTATTTACCAGCTAAACAGAATTTTCAGCCCCAAAGAGCGTATTTTCCTGTTTTGCCTGGCGGATCGAATTATTTTATATGGAATTTCCAAAACAACTATTATGTATCTCTCTAAAATGATAGATAAAAGCAGCAGCCAAAACAAAAAAAAATTTAGCGCATTTAAGGGTAAGAACCAAACAAATTACACAGGACAAATAAAATTATGACTTCCAATAACTATTTTGAGCAGATAGATTATCTTAATTTTTTTGAGCTTGACACAAATCCCTTTCCTGTTGCCCCGGATGATAAAAATTTTTTTCTTTCAGAACATATTAATCAAATAATATCTGAAATTACCCATGGAATATTAACTCGCAAGGGTTTTATGACCTTAACCGGTGAAGTAGGCCTGGGCAAAACTACAATCAGTCGCAGAATCATCAGTTTATTAGAGGAAAGAGGCGTTGCCACTTCACTGGTACTTAATTCCGCTTTTCAGGGAGCTGAACTGATTCAGGCCATTAACAGCGATTTTGGGCTGGACACTCTCTATCTGCCTGAAAATGGCAGAATATTTGGTGAGCAGATAAAATTATTAAATGATTTTCTGCTTGAACAAAATAAAAAGGGGAGAAACTGCGCAATTCTCATAGATGATGCTCAAAATCTGGATCACGAAAGTCTGGAAACAGTTAGAATGATATCCAACCTGGAAGCTGACCAGCAGAAACTGGTTCAAATTTTGCTGGTTGGGCAACCTGAGCTTACGGAAAACCTGAATAATAAAAATCTGCGACAACTTAAAAGCAGGGTGATAATCAAAGGAGATGTTCAACCTCTGACAAAAGCAGATCTTAAAAACTATCTTTTTTTCAAGCTCAACTCGGCAGGCAATAACGGACTGCTAAATATCCAGAGTTCGGCCATAAAAAAGATATATAAATATGTGCGCGGCAATATCAGACAGCTCAACATGCTTATGGATCGCGCTCTTTATGTTGCCTTTATTTATAATACCAGAAATATCACCCGTAAAATTATAAGAGAAGCCTGTCAGGATATCTATCCTGAAAAAATAAAATTCAGAAAAAAACTACTGGTACCTGCTTTTTGTATGGTTTTACTTCTTGTCGGGGGCATGCTTATTCACTCAGTTGTTTATCGGCATTATTTTTCCAAAAAAACCAGCATAGCATCCAAACATTTTCTAGGCCCACCTCTCTTTGATAAATCATTAACACAATCAGCTGTTTTTAGTCTGCCGAATATACTGGTTTCCCCCAAAGCCCAGACCCGGCAAGGATTAAAGAGGGAAATAGCAGTTGATCTGATAAAAATTCCCGAACCGGTTATAGATTTTTTAAAAGATTATCAGATTGCTTCCCACGCTCAAGAATTTTGGCAAGCCGTTAAAACCGGCCAATATGAAAAAATTTCCAAAATAATCTATCAGGCAAGCGGTTATGAACTCATAAGGTTAAACACTCTCAACCAGGAGATAAAAGAAAAATTTGGAACCTTTACTCTTCCATCAGAAAAAGCAGGTTGGAAAACCCATTTTTTATTTTGGAAGCCTGGTCTCAAACTGCCGAAATTTTATTATAGATATGCTGGTAACGATGTCCTTAAATTGCAAAAAATGCTGGCACAAATAGATTTATATCATGATAAATTCGACGGAATTGTTGGTAAAAATTTAATGCTGGCAGTAATTGATTTTCAAAAAAAAATGGAAATACCGGTTACTGGTTACCCGAATAAACAGATGTTATTTCTGTTATCACAACAAAAGTGTATAAAAAAAAATGGATAATTCAAAACAAAAACCAATAGGATTACTGCTCAAAGAAAAGGGCCTGATTACTGAAAACCACATCCAGTATGCCTTGCAGGAGCAAAAAATTACTAAAGAAAAACTTGGCGAGCTGCTTGAACGTCTGGGCTTTGTAACTGATCACGATGTGGTAAATACCTTAGCTGATCAATATAAGGTTGAGTATCGTAATCTGGAAGAATTAATTCCAGATGAAAAAATATTAAAACTTTTTAATAAAAATATTTGTTTGAAAAACCTTTTTTTGCCGATCAGCAAAGAAGAAAATCATATACTGGTTGCTGCCTATAATGTTAAGGACCCCCGACTTGGCCAGTTGATATCCCGGCAGACAGGTCTTGTGCCGAAAATTTTTATTGCCGAACAAAAAAAAATAATCAATGCCATTAATAAATTTTTTTATTTTTTGGAAAATCCAATTGACAAGCTGATTGAAACTGAAGTCAGAATCCTTGCTCAGGACGTGGAAATGGCCAGAGGGATGGATAACTTGATAAAATTGCTGTTTCACCTGGCCGTTAAAATGCGGGCAACTGATATTCATATCAGGCCAATGAAAAAGGCAATTAATATAGCTTTTCGGATAGATGGTGTTATGAATTCCATCATGGCCATGCCCCCAAACCTGAACAGATTGACAGCCGGCATCAAGATGCGGGCCAAGATGGATATCGCAGAACAAAGATTGCCTCAGGATGGGCGTTTCAGCGCAACTATTTTAAATAACAGGTACGATTTCAGAATTTCAACAGTGGTCACGCCCCAGGGAGAAAATATAGTTATCCGTATTTTACCACTGGAAAATGTTGGGGTCGGCATGCAGCAACTTGGTTTTTATAAAGATCATCTCCAACTGGTTTCCAATATGTTTAATGAACCTTTTGGCATTATTTTACTTACAGGCCCGACTGGTTCCGGAAAATCAACTACCCTTTACGCTGGAATTCGCAATCTTAATCTATTGGAAAAAAATGTATTAACTGTGGAAGAACCTATTGAGTACGAAATACCCCTGCTTCGTCAGACCCAGGTTAATGAAAAAGCCGGATATACCTTTGCCAATGCAATTCGCTATTTTTTAAGGCATGATCCAGATGTGATTCTGGTTGGCGAAATAAGGGATTCGGAAACAGCTGCTACAGCAGTCACAGCTTCCACCACAGGGCACCTGGTTCTTTCTACCTTGCATACCAACAGCGCCTTAGGGTCTATTCCGCGACTGCGGGATTTAGGTGTACGGCCCTATTTAATAGCTGACTCTCTGGTTGGAGTAGTCAGCCAAAGGCTGGTTCGCAAAATCTGTAATTCGTGTAAAGCCGGCTATCAGCCATCTGAAAAGGAAAAAGCCTATCTGGATGATTATGCCATTGACACTCTCTATAAGGGTACTGGTTGCGAGGTTTGCAGTGGTTCTGGATATTTTGGCCGTACTCTGGTCTATGAAATATTCACAGTTAATCAGGAAATATCAAGACTGATCGAACACGAGGCTGAATTGAGCCAGATTATGGATAAGGTCTGGAATTATGGTTATGTGAGTATATTTGATGTAATGACGGCAAAAATAAAAGACGGGATTACAACTGTTGAAGAGTCTGTCCGAATTTTAGGTAATATAAGACAATAAAGAATATGAACTATTATAGATATAAATTAATAGAAACAAACGGCATGGTACTTTCCGGAGTTATCAAACTTCCATATAAGGATATCATGTCCGCCATTTCCTATCTTGAAAGAGAAGGAAGGCTGACAATCTATGTTAAAAAAATGGGGCTTTTAGGATCCATGCTGCTAAAACTTTTTTCATTAAAGCTTAAGCGGAGCAGCTTATCCGGTTCGGCTTTAGCGGAACTGTTAAATAACATGGCCTTAATGCTCCGTTCAGGAATGCCTTTGACCACTGCTTTGGAAGAATCAGCTGCTGGCTCGGAAATATCCGATGTGTCCGGTGATTTAAATGATATTATTTTAAATATAAAAGGAGGAATGACATTTTCCGAGGCAGCTCAAAATTATCCAAGGCTTTTCCCTAAAAATGTTCTATACCTGATTCGCATGGGAGAGGAAACCGGACATCTGGATAAGATGCTCAAAGATGCAGCAGAGCATCTTAAACGCATGCAAACCATTATAAGCGATACCAAACAGGCTCTTTTATATCCGGCTTTTGTGTTTATTGCCATGGGTGCCGGTATTGGATTCTGGTTTTATTATGTAGTTCCCCGAATTGTCTCACTGTTTAGCGAAATGGATGTAACTTTGCCTGCAGTGACTGTTCTTTTGATTAAATTTTCTGATTTTATACAAAATTATGCTCTAATTATTTTAGCAGGAATTATTGCTGCTATATTAACTCTCGCATCTATCCACAAAGTCAGTCTGGGGTTTAGAAAATTATGCGACTCTTTTTTATTAAAATTGCCGGTTGTAGGCACCATCCTGACAGCCTCGATCCTTGCTTTTATAACCGAGTATTTTGCCATGCTGATGAATGCCGGAGTTGAATTGATGAAATCGATCAGTATTTTATCCGACTCTGTTAAAAATGAAATTTACAGTGAAAAAATGCTTAATATCGGTAAAAATATTGCCAAAGGGGAAAGTATTGCCGACTCTTTTACCAAAGCTGAAATTTTTCCAACCTTTGTTATCCGAATGATTAACATAGGAGAAATAAGCGGTAATATGACTGAGCAGCTTAATTATATTTCGCAAGAGTACAGCAACAAGCTCAGGGTTCTGGTCGCTACTCTCGGAAAGATGATTGAGCCGATTGTGCTGATAACGGCTGGAATAATATTTGCTGTAATGATAGGCGCCCTTTTGCTGCCCGTATATGATCTGGTGGGCGGTGTTAGCGGGTAAAAACACACATTTGCCATATCAGCTTTCGGGCATTTCAGGAAAAATTGATTGAGAAACAAATATTAAAATGATACTTAGGGCTCGCGCAAAAATTCTTTCTCCTTTAAAAAAAGCATAAATGGGGTATTTGCTTTATGGAATTAAATAGATCAAAAGAGTGGCTGGCACTGGAAGAGCATTTTAGCAAACTAAAAGATGTTCATCTTAAAAATCTATTTGAGAATACTCCTGACAGAGTAAAAAACTTTATTTTTGAGATTCCAGGAATGTACGTGGATATCTCAAAAAACAGGATTACTGAGGAAACCATTCAACTCTTATTGAATCTGGCCAGGTTCGCGGGTTTGGAAAAGGCGATTGATGATATGTTCACAGGCCAAAAGATTAATGAGACCGAAGATCGGCCTGTACTTCATATTGCCCTTCGCAACCGCTCAAATAAGCCGATTTATGTTGCCGGCCGGGATATAATGCCGGATATTAACGCGGTTTTATCGAAAATGGCTGATTTTTCAGAAAAAGTAGGTTCAGGAGAATGGAAAGGCTTTAGCGGAAAACCAATCAAAAATATTATCAATATCGGGATAGGCGGTTCCGACCTGGGGCCGTCCTTTGCCTGCGAAGCCTTGAAATATTATTCAAACCGAAATCTAAAAATGAGCTTTGTGTCCAATATTGATCCCACTCATATTGTTGAGACATTGATTGATAAATCCGCCGAAGAAACCCTCTTTATAATAGCGTCAAAAACCTTTACTACCCAGGAGACAATGACCAATGCCATGACAGCCCGCAAATGGCTGATCAAGAAAATGAAAGATGATAAGGCCATTGCATCTCATTTTGTGGCAGTCTCCACCAACAAAAAAGAGGTTGTAAAATTCGGTATTGATCCAGCTAATATGTTTGGCTTCTGGGATTGGGTCGGCGGCAGATACTCACTAACCTCTGCCATTGGACTGCCGCTTATGATATCCATAGGTTCCCGCAATTTTTTTGATCTTCTGGAAGGCTATCATGCCATGGATTGTCATTTCAGAAAAACCCCTCTTGAAAAGAATATTCCTGTTCTTTTGGGAATGATTGGTATCTGGTATAATAATTTTTTCAAGGCTGAGTCCCATGTTATTTTACCCTATGACCAATATTTACACAGGTTCCCAGCCTATCTTCAACAGGCTGATATGGAAAGTAATGGAAAATCAGTTGCAAAAAATGGTAAAAAAACCAACTACCAAACAGGTCCTATCATCTGGGGAGAGCCCGGCACCAACGGCCAGCATGCCTTTTATCAATTGATTCACCAGGGAACCAGGTTAATTCCAGCAGATTTTATAGGCTTTGTCAGGTCGCTAAATCCACAGGGCGATCATCATCTTAAACTGATTGCAAATCTTTTTGCCCAAACAAGGGCTCTGGCATTTGGCAAAAATGAAAAAGCAGTACGGGCCGAGGGCATTCAGGATTGGCTTGTGCCTTTTATGTGCTTTGAAGGCAATCGCCCAACCACTACCATCATGCTCGATAAACTTACACCCGCAAATCTCGGCAAACTGGTTGCACTTTACGAGCATAAAATATTTACTCAGGGAATAATCTGGAATATCTTTTCTTTTGACCAGTGGGGCGTCCAGTTGGGAAAGGCCATGGCAAATAATATTCTTCCTGAGCTTTCTTCAAACTCAAATAATTTAGAGCATGATTCTTCCACAAATAACTTGATAGAATATTTCAAAAAAATGCAAGAACAGCAATAATATCCGGGCTTGCAAAGCACGAAAAGCGCAGAAATATCAAAATATTTCTACGCTTTTCTATCGCAGCCAGGCAGAATGCAACAAATAAAAAGAGTCTTTATCTGCTATACTTGATGCTATCGATTATTCTGCTAATAAAAAATCATCCAGATCGTCAACGCTTAAACCAGCATACTCAACATCATATCCTTTATAGTAATTAACGAGCTTAACAGATTTTCTTTTCAAATCCGCTGGATTTATTCTATCCGGATTTATTTTTACTTCAGCTATAAATAATTTTTTATCAAAATCGTTTACAGCCACAATATCAATTTCGTTCAGATACCCTTTTTCCCAGTAATTGCCAACTTTATTATAATTACCTGTAGCGCTTAAACGGACATTCCGCACATTTGAGAAAGTATTTTTTGATTTATAAATTGCAAATAAAA
>JASFBJ010000331.1 GCA_030149585.1 Desulfobacterales bacterium
GGACAGATCATCTTCCACTCATTCTTGTAGAGATGTACATCCTGTTGCGGGAGAGGAATGGAAATACCCTCAGCATCAAAACCTTAATGCTCAAAAGTAGTTTGCACTCAATGATTTATTTGAGGATCAAAATGTCAAAAAAGCCTGTCATGGCATGGATTAATCAGGGAGAATTTTATGAAAGAGATTATAATATATGGCAGGGGAGGGCAGGGAGCGGTTACTGCCGCCCAGCTTTTGGCTACAGCAGCTTTTTTAGAAGGCTACTGGGCCCAGACCTTTCCCCAGTTTGGCGCTGAACGGCGGGGCGCTCCGGTAATCGCCTATATTCGCATTGACAAAGAACCGATTGCAATTCGCAGTAAGGTCTATGCGCCGGATGTTGTAGTTGTGATGGATTTTAACCTCTTTAAAATGATAAAGCCTTTAGATAATCTTAAAGCCGGTGGAACCGCTATCATAAATTTTCCGGCCGGTGACAGGCAACTGCCGGATCAAATCAAAAAAAAAGCAGATCATATTTATACTATAGATGCCTCGACGATTGCTGATCAGATCTATGGCAAAACAGCCATTCCAATCACCAATATCATTCATATGGGCGCTTATTGTGCTGCGATGAAAGATGTCTCCAATGAGTCAATTATTACTGCTCTGCCTGATTTTTTTGCGGAAAATAAATTGGAAATCAACCGCAAAGCAGCCCAAATGGGTTATGAAAATATTAAAGGAGTATCATGACCAGGTTAAAAGCCAACGGACCAGATAGTCAGCACTTATGTACTTACCGGGAACTGCCCATTGGAACAACTGCTACTGGTATGCCGAAAGAAAGCCGCCAGACTGGATTGTGGCGCTATTTAAAACCAGAATTTGAAGAAAAAATTTCTCCTTGCCACCTGGCCTGCCCATTAGGCAACTGGATTCAAAAATTTTTAGAGCAACTGGCTGCTGATAAAAAAGACGAGGCCTGGCAAACTCTGCGCCTGGAAAATCCTTTTCCTGGAGTTTGCGGCCGGGTCTGTTATCACCCGTGCCAGGAAAGCTGTAATCGCAAGAACCTTGATGAACCGGTTTTGATCCATGCAGTTGAAAGGTCTTTGGCTGATTATTTTTTTGATCAAACTATTACTCCTCCCGTAAAAATGGATCAACTTGATAGTAAAGTAGCTGTGGTCGGCAGTGGCCCGGCTGGTTTGGCCTGTGCCTATTTTTTAAGACTTATGGGACACCAGGTAACCTTATTTGAAGCCCGCAATGAACTTGGCGGAATTTTGCAAATCGGAATTCCTGCTTACAGGTTGCCAAGGGAAATACTTAATAAAGAGATCAGCGATATTCTGGCTTTGGGAATTAAAATAAAAAAGAATTGCCGAATTGGCCTTGATTTCAGTTTTGAAAAATTGCTTGAATATGATGCGGTTTTCCTGGCTGGCGGGGCTCACCATGCAGTTTCTCTTGGTATCAAAGGTGCGCAAAACTCAAAAGTCTTAAATGGCCTGGATTTTTTGATAAAGCAAAACCTTGGCAAACCATTAAGCCTTGGCGCTGATATTATTGTGATCGGAGGCGGTAACGTGGCTATTGACGTTGCCAGAACTCTTTTACGGATGAATCGCTCGGTTAGCCTGCTTTATCGGAGAACAAGCCGGGATATGCCCGCCAATGCGCAAGAGGTAGCAGATGGTCTGGAAGAAGGCTTAAATATTGAGTATCTGGTTGCTCCAATTGCTATTATTGAAAAAGAAGGTGGCTTAATCGTTAAGTGCAGCAGGATGAAGCAAGGAGAAATAGATTCAAGCGGTCGCCGTCAGGTTATGCCTGTTGACAGCGAAACAGTCTTATTTAAAGCTGATAATATTATATCCGCTATCGGAGAAGCAGCCGACCTCAGCTGGCTGCCTGAAGAACTTCAAACTAAAAATAATCTTTTGAAAACCGATGTATGGGGCCGCACTGCTCTTGCCGGAGTGTTTGGTGGCGGTGACATTATTGATCAACCATGGACAGTAACCAATGCAATAGGTTCTGCAAAAAAAGCCGCCATTGCAATGGATCATTATCTAAAGGGATATGATTTGGAAATGCTCATCAACAGCAATCAAATTGCCTCGACTATGAGGGAACATTTTGGCCTTATTTCAAAAGCACAGGCCATGGCAATTGAAACTGCTGCCTTTGATGATCTTAACCTGGCTTATACTCCCTTAGGGCCTGCCGGCCATGAAAAACTGCTTCCAGTTGAAACGCGGATTAAAAGTTTTATTGAAGTAAATCAGGGATTGGCTTTAAAAACAGCCGTGCAGGAAGCCCAAAGATGTCTTAGCTGCGGGGTTTGCAAAATGTGCGGAAACTGTTATTTGTTTTGTCCTGATGGCGCGGTTCAACTGGATCAGACAAGCGGACAATATGCTATTGACTATAACTACTGCAAGGGCTGCGGTATTTGCAGTCATGAATGCCCGGCAGCAGTTATTAGCATGGAGAGTGAAGGAGATATATAAATTATGGGAAAAGCTAAAATGCTTACCGGCAATTATGCCGCAGCCTATGGAGCATTACGGGCTCGGGTGGAGGTGGTTCCGGTTTATCCAATAACACCTCAAACCCATATTATGGAAAAAATGGCGGAATTTACCACCACCGGTCAACTGGATGCCGAGTTTATTTCAGTGGAATCCGAGCATACTGCCATGGCAGTAGCAATTGCTTCCCAGGCAGCCGGGGCCCGCTCCTTTACAGCCTCATCTTCCCAGGGAATTTTGTACATGCATGAAAATCTTTTTGTGGCTTCAGGCATGCGTCTGCCTATTGTGATGGTTATGGTTAACCGGTCCTATGGCTCGCCAAACACAATTTTTTCAGATCTTGGAGACTCTCTGGATCAACGTGATACCGGCTGGATTCAACTTTATGTTGAAAACGCCCAGGAAGCTCACGACATGGTTGTACAGGCATATAAAATAGGCGAAGATAAACGGGTTCTTTTACCGGTGGCAGTCTGTTTTGAAGGAATTATTATTTCACATTATATGGAGCCGGTTGAAATTTTGGATCAGACAAAGGTAGATCAATTTCTTCCTCCTTATCAGCCTGATCATGTTATCCTTGATCCTGACCGGCCTATGGCCGCCGGGCTGGTGGTAATGGATGATTTATATTATACAGAGTACCGCTATCAGCAGCAGGTTGCCATGGATAATGCCAAAGAAGTCATTAAAGAAGTAGATCAATCCTTTGGCCAAATTTTTGGCAGGCATTATGGTGGGCTTTTGCAGGCAGAAATGATGGAAGATGCACAGCTTGCTATAATAACCCTTGGGAGTCTGGCCTCAACTGCCAGAGCTGTTGTTAAATATTTGCGACAGGAAAAAAAGATCCCCATCGGTCTGGTTAAACTTAGAGCAATAAGACCTTTTCCAGATCAGGAGTTAAGAGAGTGCTTTGCCGGCTTAAAAATAGTGGCTGTGCTGGAAAAAGCTGTTTCAGTAGGGGCCGGCGGAATAATTTATACTGAGCTGACTCGCAGTTTAAGTGGTTTGCAGGATCAGCAGCCCAGGTTGATCAACTATATCCTGGGACTGGGTGGCAGAGATATAACTTTTGAAGACCTCAACGATATCGGGCTCGACTTATATGCAACAAAGGATGTTGCCCAAATCACGGATCCGATTCGTTGGTTTAAGTTAAGGAACGGGGACGAATGAACTTCCTCAACTATGCATCACAGCTTCAGGCCATCTTTGCCCGATCTAAAAGTA
>JASFBJ010000103.1 GCA_030149585.1 Desulfobacterales bacterium
ATGGCCTGAAGCTGTGATGCATAGTTGAGGAAGTTAATTCGTCCTCGTTCCTAAATATATTAAAGGAAAAATATAATGAACAAAATAACTCAAAAAATGACGCAAATAATTTTTATACTACTTTGCCTGATGATTACCGACTCGGCCTTTGGTCATAACCTGTGGCTCAATGCAATTGATTTTAGCCCGAAATTCAGCAAACGCACCGGTGCTCATACCAAAATCTACTTTGGATTCGGACATAGATTTCCTGTGCAGGACTTTCTGGATAAGGAAAAACTGACTGAATTCAAATTGGTCAAGCCTGATGGACAAAGTCAGGATTTGGAAGCAGGTGAAGGCGGGTTTCTTGCAACACCTTTAATCATAAAAAAAGAGGGCGCGCATATTGTTGCCGCCGGTACTAAACATGGATTTTATACCATGTACATGAAAAACAGCCGGATGCATCATAAACTGGGATCAAAAGAAGGCCTTGAGAAAGTTGTTTTAAGCCTTTATTTTGAGAATTACACCAAGGCTCTGATTAATGTTGGAAAAACTATTGATAACGCCTATTCCACCCCCGTGGGCCACGGTACTGAAATTGTCCCCCTGGAAAATCCCTACCTTAAAAAAGCCGGCGACACCCTGAAGGTGAAAGTCATCCATAATGGACGGCCTGCCAGTTTTTGCAATGTTTTTGCCACCTATGTTGGATTTTCTTCTACCGAGGATTATGCCTTTGCCAATAAAACCAATAGCAAAGGGATTACCAAAATTCGGCTTTTGCGGCCAGGACAGTGGATTGTCAAGGCAGTTATTCGCAAGCCGGCTACAAAAGAAATGAGTAAAAAATGCATTGAGATGAAATATTCGGCAACCATATCCTTTGAGGTGCCATAAGATACAGGGTAATAATCAGTCAGCCGGCTTTTCGGGGCATAAATATGATGGTTATATAGCTCTTGCCGGCCAGCCGGCTTGACTGACTCGCCTGACTCGTTATTGGAGAAAAATATGAAAAATTTACGAATCCTTTTATGGACGGCTTTTTTGATTCCTGGTTTTTTTGCAGTTTCATCTGCCCATACGCCTTTTATGGCCTGTTTTGACAATGGTGACGGAACCATCACCTGCAATGGTGAGTTTTCAGACGGTTCTTCAGCCGCCGAGGTGGGCATGCGGATAATCGACGGCCAGGGGAAAATTTTGATGCAAGGGAAGATGGATGAAGACAGCGAATACACCTTTAAAAGGCCCAAAGGTGTTTTCACGGTAATTTTTGATGCAGGGCCTGGACATGTGGTCAAGGAAAAAAGCGATAATATAACAGAATGAAAAAAAAACAAAGACGATCGCAAAGGCGATCTAACGATTATCAGGGGATTTGCAGACTCGACAAATTAAAACCCGGCTGCCGTGGACGCATCCGTCGTCATCGAGGTAAGGGCGCTATCCGTCGGCGATTGCTGGATTTAGGATTAGTGCCGGAAACAACGGTTGCAGTTATTTGTGTGGCCCCTTTGAATGATCCTATTTTATTAAAACTGGAAACCGATCAGATCGCCCTTAGAAAACAGGAAGCTGCTCTGATTGAAATTGAAATGCTCCCAAAGGATTCAATTTAATGAAAGCTGAAAACTCGTATTTTGATTATGCTGCACCTGTATTTGATAAAAATATGCAAAAACAAATATCTAAGACTCGTCCTCTGGTAGTTCTGGCTGGACAGCAAAACTCCGGTAAATCAACTTTGTTCAATATGCTCACCGGCGCAAATCAGCATATCGCCAATTATCCAGGAGTTACCGTAGATAAAAAAAGCGGTATATATCGTCATAATAAAATTCGCATTGACGTGGTTGATCTGCCTGGAACCTACAGCCTGACTTCCTTTTCCCTTGAAGAACGTGTGGCCAGGGATTTTCTTTTCAGCAGTCATCCTGATGTTGTGGTAAATGTGGTTGATGCCGCCAATCTTAAACGGAGTATGTTTTTGACCCTCCAGTTGCTTGAAGCTGGATTTTTACCGGTATTGGCATTGAATATGATTGATGTCGCAAGCCGCAGGGGGCTGATTATCGATAAGAATCGCCTGGAGGATTGTCTCGGCATCAGAGTTATTCCTACAATAGGCCGCAAACAGCAGGGTAAAAAAGCTCTTAAAAATATTATCGGGCAAATGATCACAGGCGAGATCAAGTCAAAACCACTTTGCATGCAATATGAAAATATTGAACCATTGCTGGATTTTATTGAAAAAAAACTTTCAGGCTATCAGCAAAACAGCGCTGATTATCCTCTTCGCTGGCTGGCCATCCAGATTCTGGAAGGAGACGAAGATGCCAAAAAATACGTGCGCAACCTGTTAAAGGATGATGATTCTTTTTTATCCGGAATTTCGTCTGAAAAAATTGCCTTTGAAAAAAAACATGGTTTTGACATATCGGATTATATTGCTGGTTGCCGGGAAAAAACAGCCGCCGACATTATAAAAAAATGTGTTTCCGCTCCAACAAATGCAAATCAATTGACCTCTACTGTGACCTTTACGGAAAAAATTGACAAGGTGCTGCTAAACCGGGTTTTAGCTCCCCTGTTTTTGCTGGCAGTTGTTTATATAATATATGATCTGTCAATTATTCGCGGCTACCACTTAACCCAGTATACCTGGCCGCTTTTGGCATCAATGCGGAATATGATTGCGGGTCTGCTTCCAGATGCAGGTCTTCTAACAGACCCTTTTTTGAGATCCTTTGCCCTTTGGATTATAGACAGTGTTATAACCCTTTTAAATTATGTTCCCATTTTTTTTATTCTCTTTGGGTTAATCGCTATTCTGGAAGACACCGGCTATATGGCGCGTATCGCCTTTATTATGGATAAGCTGTTTCACCGTTATGGTTTACACGGTCAGTCTACACTTCCTTTTATCCTGGCAGGTGTCTTTGCCGGAGGATGCGCTGTACCTGGTGTTATGGCCGCCAAGGCCATTCCTGATGAGCAGTCGCGAATGGCTACTATCCTGACAGTTCCATTTATGAACTGTATGGCTAAAATCCCCTTATACACGCTGATTGTTAATATTTATTTTGCGGATCATAAATCCTGGGCCATGCTCTTTATCTCTACTATCACTATCATTACCGCTCTTGGCGTAGCCAGGCTGTTGACAATCACCGTGATTAATAAAATGCCCAAGGCTCCTTTTGTCATGGCCCTGCCGGCTTACCATTTGCCAACTATAGGCTCGGTTCTCCGGCGGGCACTGGAACGGGTCTGGATTTATATGAAAAAAGTCGGTACGATTGTTGTAGTTGTAGCTGTGGTCATTTTTGTCCTCCTGCGGTGGCCTGGGATAAATAAACAGCAAAGCCTTGAATATCAAAATCAAATGGAACAGGCAGAGGATGTTTTTTATACAAAGATTGGAGCAAATAATATTTACATGAATCAAATTAGCGGCGATAATCTTTTGATTTTACTGAATTATTATAATGATTATAAACGCGCCCTTTTTGCCTCTGGAGGAGGAAAAAGAAAGCTCGCCGTAGATAGAAAATTTCGCTTGCGAAACGATCTTTTCTATTCTCTAATCAAACCGGGCCAGGACAAAGATGCTAAAAAAATCAGCAGAGCATTTAAAAAGCTGTATTCGAAAAGAAAGCGATTCAGGCGAAAAATGAAAGAGGAACGCATTCTCAGCAGCTTTCTGGGGATGACCGGGAAAACGCTCGAACCTGTAACCCGTGTTGCAGGATTCAACTGGAAAATCAACGTTGCTTTGCTGAGCTCCTTTGCGGCCAGGGAAAGCAGTGTTGCCACTCTCGGGGTACTTTTTCGCAAAGGTGCTGAAGATAATCTAACTTTGGAACAGCGCATGGATAATGAGGGCAAGGCAAAGGGATTTACATCACTCAATGCACTGGCTTTGATGCTGTTTTTCGCGCTTTATCCGCCCTGCCTGGCCACGTCCATTATGATCAAGGTTCAAACTCAATCCTATAAATGGATGTTTTTTTCGATTATTTTCCCAACCACTCTGGGACTTATAGTTGCAGGGCTGGCTTATAGCGCCGGGTCTTTTCTGAATATTACAGGTATCTGGATGATGTGTCTGTTTTACGGCACTGCTCTTGCCGTAACCTTTGCCCTGGGATTTTTGAAAAATAAAAATTAAAGGAGAAAATAAAATGAAAACATTGATTATTTGCGCTTCACGCTATGGTTCAACAATGGAGATAGGACACTGGATCGCCCAGCGCCTTCCCTGGAATAATGTGGATATATTTCGTGTTGAAAAAGCCCCTGAACCAGATAAATATGAACTGATTATCTTGGGCGGTGGCGTTTATAATGAACAGGTTAACAAAAGAATAGTCCAGTATGTTAAAACCCATCCAGCAGGACTAAGCGAGAAAAAAATCGTTGCCTTTGCTGTTTGCCTCGACACATGCGGGGTCTACATGAAAGGCAAATTTTTCGGAGGATGGCTTTACCTCAAGCCGCTATTAGAAGCTCTTGAAACCTGCCCTCCTGTTTATGCCGGGGTTTTATCAGGAGAAATCAATCCAAAAACGCTTTCTGATAAAGACCGCGGATTGCTCATGCATTTTTATAATAAGATACTCAAGCGTGATATTGATGAAGTGCCTTATCGCACCCTGATGAATAAGCCGGAGGTCTGGAAATTCGTAGAAAAAATTCTGGTCAGGTTGAAAGGACAATTTTAAGGATGGACTGGACTCCGGAAGCAAAAGCAGCTATTAAAAAAGTTCCGCCATTTGTGCGTAAAATGGCTCAAAAAGCAGTGGAGGCTCATGCAAAAAAGAAGAAGATGGCCACTGTGACCCTGGAAATCGTTCAGGAAGCCCGTATGAAGCTGATGGGAAGACCGTCTGTAAAAGAAAAACCGTCTGAAAAAGAAAATCCATCATCCAGGCTCAATGTGGGCATGAATCGCAGGCAGACCATGCATTTAACCGATGAAAGGCGTTTTCTGGCCAATGAGACCGATGCCCCACTTTATGAGGCCTTTGACCATAAGCTGGCCGTTCATGCCATGCCTCGAAACAAACCACTTTTGCCAGAGGACCTCGAAAATTCCTGGGCTGAGATGATGTCTGATGATCATATTGGACAAGCCTTACGTACCATTTATATCCACATCCCCTTTTGCCATGGCCATTGTCTTTTTTGCGGATTTTATCAAAATGCTTATAAATCCGATATAGCGCTGCAATATGTTGATGTACTGCTAAAAGAAATGGCTCAAAGCGCTGCACAAACATTTGTGCAACGCGCGCCGTTTCAGGCTGTTTATTTTGGCGGCGGCACACCAACGGCGCTTTGCGCTAAAGATATTTATCGGCTGGTTTCAAGTGTTAAAAAGCTTTTCCCCCTGGCTAATGATTGTGAATTAACCCTTGAAGGACGGTTTTATGATTTTGATAAGGATAAAATAGACGCTGCTGTGGATGCAGGGGTGAACCGAATCTCTCTGGGTGTTCAGACTTTTGACACCAGGATACGAAAAACCCTTGGTCGCCGGGAATCGAAAGAAAAGCTTATTGAAACTCTAAGCCGTCTCAGTGATTTGGGCCAGGCAGCCATTATCATCGATCTTATTTATGGTCTGCCCGGACAAACCATGGAAATATGGGAAAAAGACATTCAGAGCTATCTTGATACAGGCATCCAGGGATGCGATTTATATCAGCTAAATATTTTTGCAGGAGGGCCGCTTTATACGGCAGTTGAAAAAGGCCTTTTACCGCAACCCGCAACTATTAAGGATCAGGCGGATTATTTTCAGCGCGGTGTTGATATGATGAAAGATGCCCATCAGCGCCGGCTGTCCATTACCCACTGGGCGCGAGATGCACGCGAGCGCAGCCTCTATAACAGCCTTTCCCGAGGTAGAAGTGAATGCGTTCCTTTAGGTGCCGGGGCCGGTGGATGGCTTGGAAACCGCATGTTCTTTCTCGAAGGTGACCTGAAAGACTACACCAGTTTGGTACAAAAAGGGAAAAAGCCGCTTGCCATGGGATTTAGCGGTGATGATAATAACCTGCTTTTCAGGGATATTTCCTATCAGATTGAGCTGGGATACTGCGATTTCAGATCTCTTTCAACCAGTCACAGGATAGATCTTTTTACCCTGGTTAATCCTATAATCACTCAGTGGGAAAGGGTGGGGCTTGTCAAGCTTGATAAGGACTGTCTTTATTTGACCAGGGCAGGAGAGTTCTGGGCAGTCAATCTGGCTCAAATACTGATCGATGTATTGCAGCTGCAAGGGGAAAAAGACAGTTAGTATGGAAAAATATATGGCTATTATCCTGATCTCCTTTTTACTCAATATCCCCATGGGAATGCTGGTAGACGGAGCAAAGAATTTAGCCTTAAAATTACTCTTTATTCATCTGCCGGTGCCGATTCTAATGCTGCTTAGAAAAACATGGCAACTGGAAAAATTATTTATCATCGCCATTATTTTATTTGCTATTATAGGTCTTTTGACCGGAAAATGGATGAATAAAAGAAGGCCGCAAAATATTAGCGCTAAAAAGAACGTTTGAGAAGTGGGAATCAACGGAAAAACCATGACCATCCTTTTCTCCCCCAAAAAAACTCTGATCTTCACTTGCCATTAAGGCGTTGCACCGAAAAATTACCAGGTCACCAATCATAATGGTTTCATTTGGCTTTATACACAAGATTAACTCATAAATCCATCTTCTCCATTAACCGCCGGCTAAGGAACGAGAACAAAATAACTTTCTCAACTATGCATCACAGCTTCAGGCCATCTTTGCCCGATCTGCCTGATCTGAAATAGGCACAAAAATCTTGAAATAGCTCGCTATTCCTGCAACTTTTGTAATTTTAGATCGAACAAATCTAACCTAAATCTGTGCGTCTACTTGTGGATGTTATTTCGTCCTCGTTCCTTATTTAGAACCCGATTCGCCTATGCTGTGAGTCTGTAAGGGGCTGACTAATAACCACAAGATTTGTAATACCTCCATTGAACACGGTATGGCACCGAAGATTTTCTGGGGTCCAAATGGACAAGGGGCAGTGTTTTAAGCATTGCGCTTAAAACACAATTGCCTTGAACCTGATGGGTGACCCCCTTTCTCTCTACTTCCTGTTATGCTTCCCGAACCGTATCATCGGCGACCAGTCCGTCCCTGATGAGAATCAAACGGCGGGCATAATCTATTACCATACGGTCATGAGTCGAAAATATAAAGGTAACTTTTTTCTCCTCATTCATTTTTTTCATCATTTGCAAAAGACCTTTTCCATTCTTTGAATCCAGATTGGCCGTTGGTTCATCCGCTAAAATAATTGATGGATTGGATACAATGGCACGGGCAACTGCCACCCGCTGCTGTTGCCCCCCGGACAACTCAGCCGGCCGGCGATTATACATCCCTTCCAGACCCACATCGTCCAAAATAGCGATTGCTCGATTTTGCCGCTCAGCAGAAGCAATACCCTGAAGAAGCATGACAAATTCCACATTTTCCAGGGCAGACAGAACGGGAATCAAATTATACGCCTGAAATATAAACCCGATATTATGAAGCCGCAAGTCGGCCAGCTCCGCTTGACTGAGGCTTTCCAGCATATTGCCGTTTATAATAATATGGCCTGAATCAGGAGAATCCAAACCACCGATCATGTTCAGCAGCGTGGTTTTTCCTGATCCCGACGGACCGGCCAGGGCAACAAAACTTCCTTTTTGTATTGATAGACTCACACCGCCAAGGGCACTTACTTCTACTTTCCCCTGTTGATACGTTTTTTTAACATCAACGGTTTCAACAATATTCATCATATAACTCCAGTATAAAGCTCCACGGAATGCCGGGTGTTTATGTTTGTGCCAATGCCTCTATTGGTGTAAAGCGAGCTGCTTTTACAGCCGGATACAAGCTTACTAAAAGACCGAGGACAAACACTACCAGATTTGCCATGAATACATCGTACATATAAACAGCAGGATAAATTACCCGGGATATGCCAAAATACTCGGAACCTGCTGCAAAGGCTGAAAGATCTATACCGGTCTTTGACAGGACAAAAATACTCCCAAAGCTTAAGGCATTACCAATAATCATGCCGATTATCAGGAGAAAAAATGATTCTGTGAGTACTTCTTGCACGATCCATAATGGTTTCATCCCCAATGCCTTTAGAAGGCCAAACTCCCGTATTCGTTCGAACACTGCCATCAATGTTGTATTGACAATACCAAATCCCATGGCAATAAATATAATAATAAACCATATAAAAATAAATCCATCATAAACATTTAAATATGCAGTGATAAACGGCAGGAGTTCCCTCCATGTCAAAACCTCGTAATTAGCAGCAGGCAGCAGTGCGCGCAGGGAGTCAGCCACTGTCCGGTTACCATAATTCCATAGGTTCGATCCCTGGATGAAACCAGAGAAAAGGCATTTGCGCGAAAGGTATATTCATCCACTTCAGGTATGTTTTTCAGAACCTCACCTACCTGCATCGGGTCAGAAAGAACCAGACGGATACTTTTTTTGTCCTGATATCCTTTTGCCTGTATTTGCAGGTGGCCCGTGTGAATTTTCACGGCGGTATTAATCATGGTATCATAGGAGCCAAACTGCAATGAGAGCATAAAAACAAGAAGCACACAGGCAAAAGCAATGGCGGCCATGGTTAAAATCGACCGCCTGGGATTACGCCAGATATTACGCCATGCCATTTTTATATCAATGGACATAGTTTGTTTTTACCTTCTGGGAGTTTTTAAAGAAGAGAGTGAAAAAAGGTTGCCTGGCACATCTATATTAAACAAAAGTTTTTTATATTCCAAAATGGTATATTCATCTTCAACAGCGTGCTTTTGCATCTTCCACACACTGGGAAATAGTTTCTTTCCCATCATTCTGACCTTTTTTGTTGTCAGAATTTTAACTGGCTGAAAGTCTTCATCAAAGAATTCCTGTTCGAGAAATATATGGTCCTCACGAATTTTGAGCTTCTGCATTCCCCATACAACCGGAGCTTTTGGTTTGGGCATGGATTTGATAATATATACTTTTTTTTCTTCATGGTTTTCAGTGCCGATAATGGTGTGGATATAATCGGTAAGCAGGCTGTCTGTTCTGGAGAGGTCATCGTTGGAAAAATCCGACCCCATCCAGGCCTGGGATCATTGAAGGCGGAAGCTTGATAACACGATTGACCTTGGGGTTATATATCCACATTTCACGATTTTTTTTCAGTGTACCATTGCCCTTGTCTTTGGGTGGCATGATGATCCAAAATATACTCTGGTCCTGTCCTTTTGTCCATGCTTTGATCCTCATTCTCCTCTTCCAGTCAGGTCGATAAATAAGCATGTCTATCGTGGAAACCGATGTCTTTTCCCGCATATAATTAAAGCTCGCCTCAACAATAGCATGTGCATCCTGATGAGTCTGCGCATATTCAGCTAAACCATAACAGGGCAATAATGATAAGAGAAGAACTATCAGTATAATTTTTCGCATATTATACCTCTTTTGGCCGGCCTGCCGGCCTGAACTTAGGTAAAGTTATTAGTTCCGTAACATCGTCAAAAAATACTTCCACCAGCATATCACAATAAATATCCTCATTATTGCATTCAACCATATTGCTTGTCATCAATGGACCTTCATCCAATTTGACGGCTATCACATTATAGGGGGTCTCTTCAGAAAATGACGGAAAATAGAGCTGATGAAAAAGAACCCATGACCATACCTTTCCCTTTCCGCTAAGCTTGATCCACTGGTGATTATGGGAGAGACATTTCGGACATACAGGGTTTGGGGGAAACCAGATTTCTCCACAGTCAAGGCATTTTTGCATCCTTAGTTCGTGCTTTTTAAGAGCTGTCCAATAGGGCCTGTCGAAATCATTTGGTATCGGCAATGGTTTAGTATATTGGGTCATCTTATGTTACCTCCTTAAAATATGTGATGAACAAATGGGAGAACTGCAGATGTACTGTACTATCTCACAATCGTTCACTTGCCTGTCACCACACTCGCCTCTTAACTGACGCACTGCCTCGGCGTGAAGGGCCCATCCTTGCATATAGCTTTCCGAGCAGTGACCCCCACTGGTATTAACAGGGAGCTCTCCGCCAGGCTCAATTCTGCCCCCTCTGATCCAGCGACCGCTTTCTCCTTTTGGACAAAACCCATAGCCTTCCAGACTGAGCATAACAGTTGGAAGAAAATTATCATAGATTTGAGCGCAGTCAATATCTTTGGGCCCAACACCTGCCATGGAGTAAACCTGATCAGCAACCAGTTTCATGGCGTCCCACCCATAGTCGGGAGAGTGGTAGTATGGAGTATGGTTGGCTGCCTGACTTGTACCCATGATATAGACGGGCCGCTTTTTGCATTCTTTTGCCCTTTGTGCTGTTGTGACTATAAGGCACACTCCACCATCGTTGATAAGGCAATAATCATAGATCCTGAGAGGGTAGCAGATATATCTGGCACTCATATACTGATCCATTGTTAAGGGCGTACGCATAACTGCATTAGGATTCATCGAAGCAAATTTTCTCTGGGATATCGCCAGCACTCCCAGATCATCCTCGCTGGTTCCATACTCATGCATGTGTCTTTGCCACATAAGGGCAAGGCTTGCCCCGGGAGAAGTCATGCCAAAAGGGAAATTATAGCTATCGATCATCTGGGACTCGCCACCATAAGTTGCTCCGGCTGACCAACCGTCATTTCCGTATATGCAAGCTACAACATTTGCCATGCCGGTATATACGGCCATTGCCGCGTATTGAAGAGCAATTCCCGACATTCTGCCTGCAGCCTCAAAAATATTGGTCAGCCTGGGATTTTTTATGCCCGCCATAACACACATCTTGGTATAGGAGGGGATACGGTTTATAATTACGCCATCTATATCTTCTTTACATAACCCGGAATCTTCAAGAGCGGATTCAAAAGCCTCCAGGCCAAGAGTGTAAGAGTTCCTGCGCGGATCCTTTTTTCTATATAGAGCCCGAAACGGAGTGTTTCCAACACCTACTATCGCAGTTTTGTCCCTAATATCTATCAGTTTCATTATCAGAACCTCCTTTCTCTGAAAATCCGGCCACCAAATTCATATCTCCTGTTATATAT
>JASFBJ010000104.1 GCA_030149585.1 Desulfobacterales bacterium
CTGCTGGTGTTTTGTCAAGCAAGATGACGCCTAAATTAAAATTAATTATGAACAAGGAATCGCTTTATTCTCCCTTGTGGGGTTTTCAGGCTCGAGTGCCATACCCCCGCAAAATATTTTAAAATTATACCCCGCGGCTTTTTGATTCAGGAAAATTTATTTTAGAACAAATTCTAATGCAACTATGTGATATTCACTATCTGGTTCTAAAAAATTTAATAAAATATAATTTTTTATATTGACAAATTAAAACAGGACAGGTTATCAACCGAACAGTCGGACTCCGACCAATTGATCGTAATATGAGATTTCAGGTAATTAATTAAATTATGAAAGAATTCGAAATACCAGCAAAAGTAAAAAATAAAACCCTGGTAAAGAAAAGGCGAAAGCAAATTGTTCTGGCGGCTATAAAGCTTTTTGCCAAAAATGGATTTCATAAAACCAATATGAGAGACCTTGCTGAAGAGTCCGGGATAAGCCATGGAAATATATATGATTATGTCGGAAATAAACAGGATATTCTCTTTTTAATCCATCAATTTATTAATTCCATGGCTTTAGATGAGATTAAGCGAAACACGAAAAACGTGTCTGACCCTCTTGAGAAACTCCGCCGCCTGGTTCGATCTGAATTTAATCTCATGAATGAGCAGTCAGATGCAATTCTTCTGCTTTACCAGGAGACTCATATTCTTGATAAACATTTATTGAAAGCTTTACTGCATCGGGAACGAACACGGGTTGCCCAAATTGAAACAGTCCTTGAAGAGTGCTTTCAAAAAGGTATTTTGCGCAAGTTTAATAAAAGAGTCGGAGCTGATCTTATAAAGGCAATGACCGAGTCCTGGGTGGCTAAACGCTGGGATCTGAGGGGCTATGTCGATGCCAGTGAAATGGAAAAGGCCATATTGGATATTGTATTTAATGGATTACTTGTAGAAAAAAAATCATCAGCTTCCAAAGTGTGGGAGGCGGATGGTCTTCAGTCTAAAAACTGTCTTATTATCAACGGGGGTACAATCCTTAGCAAGGCAATTGCAATCTATCTTATTTCAAAGGGTGTTAATGTCGCCATTCATACTGACAGGGAATTGACGGAAGAAAGAGAATATCCCACCTCAGGTAGAAATGAATGGGAAAAGGCAAGGGTCTACCTTGCCACAGAGTATGGTCCATTTAACAAAGGCCTTTATAACAAGATTTTAGAGGATTGTGGAAGTATTAATATAATAATACATGATACAGGAATCAGCACTAAAAACATAAGCTCAGATGCGCAAAATATTATAGCTTCATCTCGTCACCTGCAAGAAAATCTTGATTGCGCCCAGTCTTTTGCCGGGTGGATAGAGCAAGAGGCTTTTTCAACTGCCTTAAATCGGATTCTTTATCTCACCCCATGGGCCTGGGATGGATATTCAGATCAAATGCGCTATCGGGCTGCCAGGGCATCCATTAAAGATCTATCAATAAATCTGGCGGGTAGGGTGGCAAAAACAAATATTTGCGTTAATTGCGTTGTGCCGGGATTTATTGGAGGTGTCAGGCCACTTGATATTGAAAAACAAAAATCAATGGAGGTGGCTGATCGTGTTCCAATGGGCAGGGCAGGGGATATTTCAGATGTGCTTGAAGCTGTAAGGTTCCTTATTTCCGATCATTCAAGGTATATTACAGGCCAAGTGTTAAATGTAAGCGGTGGAATGGATTGATTTATAGAGTATCACAGATAATTTGCGCTTTTGTTGCCGACCGGGAGGTAAATATATGGTTTCATTAATTCAGGGTGAAAAAGAAGTCAATATGACCGGTATGCTGAGAAGCAGGTTGGCCGGACTAAGTCAGGAGCAGATTGTTTTTCTGGTATCTGTTTTCTTTTTTATTGGTTTCAGCCTTTTTATTCAAGGATTTGCGAGTATCGGCAATTTTATGATTATGCTGCGTAATATCTCTGTTCTAGGTATTTTCGGAGTAGGCATGGGGATAGTTGTAATAGGCCGCGGGATTGATCTTTCGCAAGTTACTACTAGTGCTGTTTCCGTAGCCTGGGTATTAAAGTTAATGCAAGATGGGCTAAGCATACCCGGCGCTGTTCTGCTGGGTCTGCTGCTTGTAATTCTGATGGGCGTGATAAATGGTTATTTGATTGCTTTTATTGAAATACCCCCACTTTTTGCTACACTTGCTTCAGGTATTTGTATTTATGGATTTGTTCGGCATTATCTGCTTAATCTTCTCAATAATCATTATGTCCCTGAATCATGTAAATCTTTTTTGGTGCTCGGACAGGGTAATATATTAGGGATTCCTCTGCCTGTAATATGGTTCGGGATAATTGCCTTGATGTGTCATCTGTTTTTATCACGAACTTCTTTTGGCCGTTTTATTTATGCTCAGGGAGATAATGAAGAGGCTGCCCGTTTAACTGGAATTGGTATCCGTCCTCTTAAAATATTACAATATACTTTATGCTCTTTAATAGGTTATCTGGCCGCACTTATTATGGCTTCTTCAACTTCAAGTTTGAATGTCAGAATAGTTGATTCAACCCTTATCTTTGATGTTGTGCTTGTAGTGGTTCTGGGGGGAATCAGTCTTATTGGAGGACGAGGTGGTGTAAAAAGTGTTATTGCGGGTACGATTCTTATTGGAATACTGCTCAATGGAATGGTGCTTATTAATTTAGGCATTGCTCAGCAAAATCTTGTTAAAAGTGTAGTGCTTTTATGCGCTATTTTGCTTGATACCTTCATGCATCCAAGTGATGAGGAAACCGCCAGGCAAGGGGATATTTAAGAGTTCAATTTGTGATAATAATTAATCATTTAACAAAAGGAGAAAACTTATGAACAGCAAATTCAACTTAAAAAAGCTTCAGTTTATGGCAATTTGTTTTATTTTTACTTTAAGCGCGGCTATTTTTATTACTACACCCGCCGGCGCTGAAAATGATGCTGGAATATCCGGAAGTTCAGCTGAAATTCATTTGCATTATGATAAAAGTCTTCGAGGTAAAAAGATAGGCTTTGTTCCTTTGGCTCTGGGGAGTCCTCTGATGGGTTCCTGGGATTATAGTATGCGAAAAGAGGCTAAAGAGTGTGGTATGATTTATAAAGTAAAAGATCCTAACTGGAATAGTCAGGCCTCTGCCCAGGCTGTTGCGGCATTTATTGCCGAAGGAGTTGATATTTTAGTAGTTCATAATATGAATATGCAGCTTTTAGCCAAATTATTGAAAAAAGCAGAGAAAAGAGGAATTTTTGTTTTTCAGATCAATATGGTTTCTAACACCAAAACATCTGCCTTTGTTGGGGCTGACTGGTATACCATGGGATTAAGACAGGCCAAAAGAGTAATCAAAAATTGCGGGAAGGGTACCGGCCGTTCAGGTAAAGTGGCGATTATGCAGGGTGAGTTGACATCTGCCGCCAATATTGAACAGGTTGAGGCAATCATGTCTGTTTTCAAGAAACATCCTGAAATAAAGGTTGTATCAAGCCAGGCATGCAACTGGAATTCAAATATCGAACACGATAATATGGCTACTATTTTAAAGCAGAATCCTGATTTAAGTGCGACAATAGGTATCTGGGGTATAAGTCATCTTGGAGCGGCTCAGGCTGTTAAAGAAGCTGGTATGACTGAGCAGGTATTTGTCTGTACTTCCGGTGGCGGATCCTCTCAAATTTGTGATGCTATTGACTCAGGTCTGATCGATAGTTATTTTAATTATCAGTCCCTTCTTCAGGGACATGATCTAATGACAACTGCCAAGTTTTTACTTCAATCAGGACTTAAACCAGGTCAGGTTAAAATGGCCATCTATTCTCCCATTATTGAGGTAACAAAGACAAATGCATCATACGCCTGTTTTACATATCCATTCCCAAAAGAGATGCAAGATGCGCTAAATATTGATTACCCTTTGCTTCCCATACCAGGGAAATAACCTTTCTAAGGTGAAAGATCATGTCCCAGTTAAACCAAAGATTGCTGTACCTCAGGTATAAATGGTCCTTTAAAAAATTTCTGGCCGAACTTCTTGAAAAACGGTGGATGGATGCGATTATTCCTTTTGTAGTTATGGTGACGGTCATTATCGTTTTTGGCAGTCAGGTGGATAATTATTTTTCACCAATGGTTTTATCCATGACGGCAAGGGATTTTGCCGAACCCGGCTTTGTGGCCCTGGCCATGGCAATTTGCCTGATATCCGGTGGGATTGACTTAAGTGTGGGGGGTATTTTTGCGATTGTTAATTTTTTGGCTTTGTTGTTGATTCATGTATATGGATGGCCTGTAATAATGGTTGTGCCGGTCTCTTTGCTGATTGGCGCAATTTTGGGTGCTTTGAACGGGTTGCTGATAGGATTTTTAAAGACCAAAGCTTTTTTAACCACTCTGGTTACGATGATATCCTTTAGGGCCATAGTCAAACTATTAAATCTGAAATATGCTACTGAGATTGCCTTAAGCGCGAAAAATAATCCATATGAAAGTGCTGCCTGGGATTTTTTGGGGGATGGCTCATTATTTGGTATTCCAAGTGACGTAGTTGTACTGATTATAATAGCCTTTTTGGGGCATATTCTTTTAACCAGGTCACGTCCTGGATGGCATTTATATGCCGTGGGTGGTGGCAGGCGTTCAGCGCGCCATGTTGGAATCAAGGTTGAGCGAATAATATTTTTTGTCTATGTTATATCAGGCATTTTGACTGCTATTGGAGCAGTTTTTTATGCTGCTCGTCTTGACAGCGCTGCTTCAGAGACCGGTGTCGGCCTTGAGATACTGGTTTTAATGTCGGTTGTGCTGGGTGGTGTCAGCATTATGGGTGGTAAAGGCACACCCGGCAGAGCTTTAATGGGTATTGTAATTGTCATGGTAGTTATGAATGCTCTGTTACGTCTTGGCGTTAATAGTGCCATGAACTCATTAGTTCAGGGCATGATCTTACTCTTTGCGATAGGAGTTGATGTTAAATGGCTTAAGCATCTATATGCGTCAATAGAAAAAATTTATGTTGTCCCAACCTATTTGTCTTTGCCCAAAGCACTTGACCCGCGCCAGGGCAGCGGGACGGTGTTTGAATTTAATGATAAAATGGAAGATACTGAAACCATTGGTCTTGACCAGGTGGATGGCCCTGAAGATGTTATTTTAGATCGCAAGGGCCGTCTTTACGGATCAGTTCGTCAAGGTTGGATAGTGAGATTTTCAGGAGAAAATTTTAGCAAGCGGGAAATTTTTGCCAATCTTGGTGGACGACCTCTTGGCATGGCCTTTGATAAAAATGAAAATCTTGTGGTCTGTGTGGGAGGCATGGGACTTTACGGTGTTAAACCTGATGGAGAGGTTTTCAAAATTACAGATGAAACCAACAGAACATGGACAAGACTTAAAGATGATTCTCGGATTCGGCTTGCGGATGATTGCGATATTGCACCGGATGGGAAGATCTATTTCAGCGAGGCCACAATAAGATATAAAATGGAAGAGTGGCCGGTTGATGGTCAGGAGTGCCGCCCCAATGGACGGCTTATCTGTCATGATCCTGAAACAGGGATTACCAAAACCGTTGTCAGAAATCTTATTTTTCCCAATGGGGTTTGTCTGGCTCATGATGGTAAATCTATTTTAATCGGTCTTACATGGAAATGTGATGTGCTCCGTTACTGGATTGAAGGCCCCAAAAAAGGAAAGATTGAGACCCTGATTTCCGGATTACCGATTTATATTGATAATATTAATCGCGCTTCTGATGGAACTTACTGGCTGGCCAGCGTTGGTTTAAGAACCCCGGTTTATGATCTGGCCATGGAAATGCCTTCTTTTAGGTTGAGGATGGTAAAATTTGTACCATCTGATGAGTGGCTCTATCCAAATGTTAACTGGGGTTGTGTGATAAAATTTAATGAACAGGGTCAGGTTCTGGAATCTTATTGGGACCCAAACGGGGCTTTTTCTCATGTCACATCAATGCGGGAGCATAAAGGCTATCTCTATCTGGGTGGATTGCATAATAATCGCATTGGGCGTCTGAAAATCAAAGGCGCTGATCCAGAGTGGACAGGTCCGAATTCCTATTGGGGAAACAGGTAGTTTTATTAACTGCAAAGTCATTTAGATGGTGAATAAGATGTGGACTTTATTTAAGAAAATTTTTGCCAGGGGAAAAGAGCAATACGTTATTCCACCACTGGATGGAGCACTTTTGCCAAACAACGCAATTGATCGTTTTAAGGTAATCCATGATGATTTTAAAAATATTGATGACATGGTACTGGATTTAAAGGGTAATTTATATCTGTCAAGTGATCATTTTGTTTACCGCCTGCACGGAAAAGGGTTTAGTGAAAAACAGATTTATGTGGAGCTCAAAGGAACTGCCGGTGGCCTTAATATTGATAAAAACGGAAATTTGATGATCTGTGTTGCAGGCCAGGGGGTCTTGGTGGTTAATAAAGGCAAGGTCATAAGAGATTTGAATATGGCTGATAGTCAGCCTATCAACTGCCCGACTGCAGTAGTTTCCGGCCCTGATGGAGAATTATTTATTACAGACGGGACAGCCTATCATGAGCCTGAACGATGGTATGTTGATCTAATGGAAAAACGCTCGGCCGGTCGTCTTATTCGTTTTAATAATAATGGAACAAAAAGTGAAGTGCTTTTGACATCACTTAGCTATCCCGGTGGTCTGACTATTTCCAATGATAAAAAATATATTATTATGACTGAAGGTTGGAAGCATAGGGTTTCGCGCTATCCAATCTTGGATGTCAGACCGCAGACAAGAGAGGTTTTGCTTGATAATCTTCCGGGATATCCCGGCCGGATCGTGACTGCTTCGGACGGTGGCTACTGGATGTCATTTTTTGCCATGCGAACTCATCTGGTGGAATTTGTATTGCAAGAAAAAAAATATCGTCTGAAGATGATGAAAATAATTGATCCTGCTTACTGGATCAGACCGGCCTTTGCATCTGGTGAGGATTTTCTGGAACCTTTGCAGGCCGGTCATGCAAAAACATTGGGCATTATGAAACCCTGGGCTCCGCCGCGCTCATATGGCTTGATTGTGAAGCTTAATAATGATTATGAAATAATAAAAAGCTATCATTGCCGGGTTGATGGCAAAAGACATGGTATTACCGGCCTGTGTGATGATGCCGGTATACTTTTTGCGGTTTCCAAGGGTAATAGCCTGGTTCTTCGGGCAGGCAGGGAGGAACTTTAATGAGTGGTGTGAAAGACAGAAAACCAGTACTTCAGGTAAAAAAAGCAAATAAGGTTTATGAAGGGGTACACGCCATTCAGAATATTGATTTTGATCTTTATAGGGGTGAAATTCATGCTTTAGCCGGAGAAAACGGAGCCGGCAAATCAACCCTTGTTAAGGCTCTGGCAGGCGCAATTGAATTGACCTCCGGACAAATATTAATTAATGGCAACAGGCAGTCATTTAAAGCACCATATGATGCCCTCCGCTCTGGAATAGTAATGGTATATCAGGAACCTGGCCTGGTGGAAGAGATGACTGTAGCTCAGAATATTTTCCTTGGAAAAGAAAAGCTTCTGAACCGTTTAAGAAGTACTTTTATTGGGGCTCAGCAGATTTTACAATCCATGAAATTTGATGTGGACACATCCATAAAGGTTTCCAGACTTGGTGAAGCTCAGAAGAGAATGGTTGAAATTGCAAGGGCGATCTATCATGATCCAAAGGTGATTATTTTTGATGAACCTACCGCAACAATGACCCCTGAAGAAAAGATGTATTTTTTTTCAGTAATTAAATCTCTGGCTGAGAAAAAAATATCAGTTATTTATATTTCCCATGCTCTTGAAGAGTCTCTGGAACTTTCTGACAGGATAACTGTTTTACGGGATGGCAAGCAGGTTATCACTTCTGATACAAAAGATATGACCCGTGAGAGTATTGTTAAAAATATGGTTGGTCGTGATATTACTCAAACATACTATGCCAAGGCTCATAAGGATATTCAAGGGGAGGCAAAAAAGAAAAAGCAAATATTGCGGGTTGAAAATATTATAAAGCGGCCCATAGTAAAAAATATGTCCTTTTCAGTATATGGTGGAGAAATTACAGGTATTGCCGGACTTGTCGGCTCAGGAAGGACTGCAACTGCAAATATTATTGTTGGGGCATGGAAGAGAAATATGGTCAGAGGCGGTATGATTTATCTTGAAGATCGACCAATTAGATATCGCGTTCCCAAACAAGCCATTGACGATGGAATTGTCTATATTACGGAAGAACGGAAATTAAACGGCTTTTTTGAAACAATGAATATTGATGAAAACACGTATCTTGGCTGGTTATCAACCAAGATCGGCTGGCGTTTTATCACCTCAAAAAAACAAGAACAAAAGATTGGCGATACATGGATAGATCGGCTGAAAATCAGGACATTGGATCGAAAGGCAAAGCTGGTCGAACTTTCCGGGGGTAATCAGCAAAAAGTTGTGGTTGCCAAGTCTTTGGTGCAAAAGCCAAAGCTGGTAATCTTTGATGAACCAACTCATGGCGTTGATGTTGCAGCCATTGAAGAGATCCATAATTTTATTCGATCATTAAAGAAACAAAATATTGGAATTATAGTAATCTCCTCATATCTACCGGAGATTCTCAGCCTGTGTGATAGAATACTGGTTGCCAGGGGTGGGCGTATTGTAGAGGAGTTCAGCCCGGAAGACGCCACTGAAAATAAGATAATGTATGCGGCAGTGCACTGATTAATTGGAAATCTAACTATCATGTTTTTGTCTGGAGGTAAAATATGGAGAAGATAAGTAAAAATAGTTGCTATTATTTCTATGGCAAACAATGGAATAGCTGGGAAGAGGTTTGCGAAAATTTTAAGTGGGAAATTCCGGAAAAAATGAATGCAGCTTTTTATGTTTGTGATGCTCATGCCGATGATAAAAGCAATGTTGCTATTTTTCATGAGAATGGTGCCGGCCAAAAGGGGCGGATGACTTTTTTTGAGTTAAAAAATAATACTAACAGGCTTGCTGATTATATTTGCAAACAGGGTTTGAAACAGGGCGACAGGGTGGCTATCTGTGCATCTCAGAGACCAGAGACATTGGTGTCGCATATAGGAATCTGGAAGACCGGTGCTGTATCAATGCCTTTGACAGTACTTTTCGGGCCGGATGGACTCAAATACAGGCTTGAGCATAGTGGGGCAAAAATTGCTATTGTAGAGCCCTCGGTTCTTGAAAATCTGCGAGAAATAAAACAGGATCTTCCTCAGCTAAAAAAAATAATTGTGATTGGTGATGCAAAATTAAAGGAAGATGAGGTTAATTTTGCAGATGCGCTTGAAGAGAGTTCAACAGATTTTGAGATGGTTGAGTTAAATGCTGATGATAATATGGTGCTTATCTATACTGGAGGGACAACAGGTGATCCAAAAGGTGTAATTCACAGGCATTCCTGGATATTTCGTGGCCCTGGCCATTTTGCAGCCCTTTGTAACGCTGAAATAAGGCCGGAAGATGTGTTTTGGAATCCCGCTGACTTTGCCTGGGGCGGGCCGCTTTTTGATTTGGCTTTTCCTGCTCTTTTTTACGGCAAACCACTTTTAACATATTCCGGTGGTGGAAAATTTGATCCTGAAAAGGCATTTCAACTGATTGCTGATTTTAAACTCACCATTTTATATATTCCGCCAACTGGTTTGCGGATGATGCGTCAGGTGAATAATCCGTCTGAAAGGTTTGATCTTAATTCTCCCAGAGTTTTGATGAGTGGCGCGGAATCCTTTGGCAAGGCCCTGCCTGAATGGGTTGGACAGACATTTGGCCCTCAGACCGTGGTTCATGAAGCATATGGTCAGACCGAAGCTACATTATTAACTATGAACTGTCAAAAATACTACGAGTATAAATATAATATTGGAAGGGCCGTCCCAGGTCTAAAAGTGGAAATAATTGATGAAAAGGGAAATGTTCTGGCACCAGGAGAAAAAGGAGAGATAGCGATTGGCGCTTTTGATGGTAATCCGGTTGTTCTTAAGGAATACTGGAAAAATCCAGAGGAGACCCAAAAGAAATTTATCGGCAACTGGATGTTGACAGGGGATTTAGGCACTAAAGATCAAGATGGCTATTTTACATTTATTAGCCGTAAAGATGATATTATAATATCATCAGGCTATCGGATTGGGCCATCTGAAATAGAAGATACACTTGTTAAGCATGAGGCAGTTGTGGAAGTCGGGGTAATTGGCGTGCCCGATGATACCAGGGGAGAAATACCCAAAGCCTTTATTATTCTAAAAAATGGCATTTTGCCCGATGAAGAGCTCAAGAATGAACTTAAAAGTTATGTCAAGGATAGATTGGCCAAGCATGAATACCCGCGTGAGATCCAATTTGTTAATGAGCTTCCAAAGACAACTACCGGAAAAATAATGCGAAGGATCCTTCGCAAACAAGAAGGAATTGCCTGAACATAAATGAATAATCAAGTGTTTACTTATAAATATTTATTATATGAGGTGCGCGAGCGAATTGCCGTCATCACCCTTAACCGGCCGGAAAAGCTCAATGCCCTTACTCAAACCTTTTGGAAAGAGATCAGACAGGCTTTATATGCCGGTGATCAGGATAAAAATGTTGCTGTTCATGTGGTTACGGGAAAGGGAAGGGCTTTTTGCGCTGGTGATGATATCTCAATTCTTACAAAAATTCAGAACCCAGCAGATGCTGATGAATTATTTCTGGACTGTATTTACGGGCTGGTTGATACCATAGTTCATCTTAAAAAGCCGCTGATTTCAGCGGTCAATGGCCTGGCCTATGGTGGTGGATGCGAGCTTGTCTTTCTCAGTGATCTTGCAATTGCTTCTGATAGAGCCACCTTTGCATTGCCTGAAGGACATATAGGTGCTTTTCCTGCAATTTTAACTGCTTTGGGGCCGCCTGTTTTGGGCCATAAGGCAGTTAATGAACTATCAATGCTTGGTAAATCCATTACAGCAAAGAGGGCATGTGAGCTTGGATTAGTAAATTTGGTAATACCCCATGCCAGGTTATTGGATACTGCTTTGAGCTGGGCTGAGCAGTGTAAAAAAT
>JASFBJ010000006.1 GCA_030149585.1 Desulfobacterales bacterium
TCCAGGACGATAATGGATTCATTTTTATGAAGTGTATCGTTTGCGGTACGAAACCGGAGCTCCAGTATTTGCAGAACCAGAAAATAGCCGATAATGAAGACACCGGAAAGAAAAAGCAGTCCCACGATCTGGACGAAGATTTTTTTCTTAGAGGTCAATTTCATATTTTTTCTCCCATTTTATGATGAGATTTTTCCAACGATCATCATTTAAACCCGTTGATTATGTATTCGATGCTGTAAACTGATTTATCATTTCAGCTGCTTTTGTTGTTTCGCTGGGACTCAGCCAGATAATTTCCTTGTCGGCCTTAAACCAGGTAAGTTGGCGTTTGGCGTAGCGCCTGGTATCTCTTTTTAAGGTGGTTATGGCTTCTTCCCAGCTCAGCCGCTTGTCTATAAATGCTATAAGATGCCGGTATCCTATAGATTGCATGGATTTTAAATCCTTCTTATAACCTTTTTGTAATAATGTTTTAACCTCATCTAAAAAGCCGTCTTCGATCATCTGATCCACTCTTTGATTAATCCGTTTATATAAAAACTCCCGATCCATTTGCAGGCCGATTTTTAAGGCCTGATAATAATTTTCATCAAATCCATGCAGCTTTTGCATTTTTGTAATTGGCTGACCGCTAACAAGATAAATTTCAAGCGCCCTTGCAACTCTGTATGTATCATTGGGATGCAGCGCTAAAGCCGCTTTTGGGTCACATTTTTTTAAACGATCGTGCAGAGCATTAACTCCTTTATTCTCAAGCTCTCTTTTTAGCTGAGCCCGAACTTCAAGATTTGCTTTAACTGGTTTAAACAGACCCTGCAAAAGGGCCTTAATATAAAACCCGGTACCGCCCACAACAAAAGATAAAATGTTTTTTTCCAGGAGCTGATCTATTTTGCTGCGACCCTCTTTGGAAAATTTATTAGCGTCATAGTCCATGTCCGGTTCAATAATATCAATCATATGATGTGGTGCCAGGGCCTGTTCCTCTTGTGTTGGCTTAGCTGTTCCAATATCAAGCTGACGATAAATCTGCATGGAATCCGCGCTGACAACTTGACCATTAAACTGTCTGGTCAGCTTTACAGCAAACCCGGTTTTACCTATTCCGGTGGGTCCGCAAATAACTATGATTTTTCCCTTGCCATTATCTTTATTTCGCATAAATAATAAAATCCAAAAAATACTAAAGTAAATTAAAAACATGACGATATTATATTAAAATGAGGCATCTGCTTTTTTTATTATTTTAAAACATTATCTGATTTTTTTCTAAAATATTTTTTTGGTGAATAAACATGAATGAATATGAAATTTTATATTTCGATGTATTAGGTGTAGGCTGGATTGTTGAAAAAAATATAATAAGTAAAATCAGATCAAAAGCTTTCCAAAGAGAATTATTTGTTGAAAAAACATTATCTGATTTGCTTATAAAAAAGAAACTACTTGATATTCCAAGTGATTGAAATTCCAAGTAGTTTAAATAATCCTATTTATTTTCACCAAAAATAACTTTATCCTGTCTAAACCGGTTAATATCATCTTTGGTAAATCCTAATTCTGTTAGCACTTCATCTGTATGTTGATCAAATTTAGGCGCTATTTTTTTCTGGCCAGCACTGTTTTTGCTGAAATGGATCGGATATCCCGGCATTTTTATCCTTCCAAAATCAGGATCATCAAAATCAATAATATAGTCGTTAATATGAGCCTGCTCATCCTTAAGAATCTCCGGGAATGTAAAAACAGGGCTGAAAATAAGCCCATTTCCCTGCAAAATTTCTATCCACTCATCTCTGGTTTTTTCAAGAAATATTTTATCACAGATTTCTACTAATTCCGGACAGTTTTTCAACTGCTTTTCTTCTGTGTTAAATCGCGGATCATCTGTTAATGACTCATTTCCAATAGATTTACAAAATAATGGCCAATATTTCATTGGCGGGTGATGAACCCCCATAATCCATTTGCCGTCTTTACAGCAAAAGCTATTACGCAGAGGTGGATTATGGCTGCGCTTCCATGGTAAATTGGAATCTAATTTTAAAAGACTGCAAGCCATCAGGTTTGCGTACATTAACCATGTGGCCGTACCATAAAGCGAGACATGAACCTCTTGACCTTTGCCGGTTCTTTCCCTAACCAGAAGAGCGCTTATCATGGCGTGACTTGCGGCTATGGCTGTTGCCTGATCCAATATTGCCAGCTGCATTAATACTGGATCTTCAAAACCACTTGAAAACATCATGCCGCCCCTGGCCTGCCCCATGGGATCAAAGGCTCCTATATCTGCAACCGGTCCTTTTGGCCCATATCCGGAAACATTGGCATGAATTATTTTTGGATTAATTTTAGCTATGCTATCGTAATCAATACCTAATTTCTTTTTAGTACTTTTCCTTAAATTAGTCAGAAAAACATCTGATTTTTCAAGTAATTTATTGAAAATTTCGCGGCCCTTCGGATTTTTAATATTTAATGTGATCCCTCTTTTGTTGCGATTGGAAAAATCATACATCATGCTTCGTCCATGGGGCATTTCAAAAGACATTCCCCCAACTCGTACCCATTTTCGTTCTGGATCTCCGTTTTCAGTTTCGATTTTTATTATTTCCGCTCCCATATCACCTAATATCGCACATCCTCCGGGACCTGCATGAAAAACACCATACTCTAAAATACGAATTCCATCCAAAGGCCCTGGTAATTCATGATTTCTATCGCTTTTTGTTTTTATCATACAATTTCTCCTGAAAAAAGATTTATTCTATCTTAAAATATTTAAGATAAATTTTCGCCTATTAGATAAATTAACTAATATTAATTATTATTATTCAGTCAAGGAAGAAGAAAATTTTAACCAAAGATTAATCACTGGAGGGGTAAAGATAACGGTAATGATTAAAATTATAACCTGACCCAATGCTATTATTTTTTCTAATGCTCAAAAGGCAAGCAATAAAAATAGCATAACCTAAAAAAAAAATAAACCTCTTTTTAGATACACCAGCTTAAATCATCCGGCAACCGCCAACATTTTTGGATCAATATTTACATCAATAATCATACCTCTTTTCAATATTATCATTCCGGCCATCCAGATAGGGCTGTTTTAGTTAATTCTTTTAAATTATCGTGTCTATTCTTTTATGCTTTACATCAGTCAAAAGAAATGGTATTTTTCATTTTTTAGTATTTTAATAAATTATCCTCTTATTAGGCATTCTTATGAAAAAGAAAGATATTGAATATTTTGAGGAGCATCTTAAAAACAGGCTTGAAGAGCTTTTAAGTCAAGCTGATAATACTGTTTCGGGAATGATTGAACGTAAAGATAATTTTCCTGACCCCACTGACCGGGCGGCACTGGAATCAGATCGTAATTTCATGCTCAGGATTCGAGATCGTGAGAGTAAATTAATAAAAAAAATCAAAAAAGCTCTTAACCGAATTGAGAACGGCTCTTTTGGTATCTGCGAAAAATGTGGTGAAGATATATCTATTCCGCGCTTAAAAGCCAGGCCTGTTACAACTCAGTGTATTAATTGTAAAACAAAAGAGGAGGCTTTTGAAAAAGCCCTTGGATTGTAAAACAATTTCCCCATGCGCTGAAATTGATCTCCATATCCACTCAACTGCTTCAGACGGCACCTTTACGCCATGCGAAATTCTTGACCTTGCTGTTCAACAAAATTTAAAGGCAATTTCCATTACCGATCATGACACTTTGGCGGGTGCCCAGGAAGTCCTTATGCATGGAATTCCGCCTTCTTTAAATTTTTTAACCGGTGTGGAAATAAGTGCTGAGCCTCCTCCTTTTTTTGGCCTGTCTGGAAGTCTTCATATCCTCGGCTATGGAGTTGCTCCAGACAATGATGACCTTGATAGTGCATTAACTATGCTTCAGCACGCCAGACAAGATCGCAATCCAGCCATTATTAAATGTCTTAACCAATTGAATATTGATATCAGCCTGACAGAGGTTATTGATAATGCCGGGCATCATCAGATAGCACGACCCCATATTGCAACCCTGCTTGTTAAAAAAAAATATGTTGATTCAATTGACGAAGCATTTAATCGCTATCTTGGCACAGACCGACCAGCCTATGTCGATAAATACCGCATCAGCAGTTCAAGGGCAATTGAACTTATTTCAGGTGCAGGTGGAATTCCTGTTTTAGCTCACCCGATTTTAATTGATGTAAAAAACACCGGGCAGTTTGAAAAACTGACAAAAATTTTGATATCAATGGGATTAAGAGGGCTTGAAGTTTATTATTCGGAACATTCAATTGAAGATACTATTTATTATTATAATTTTTGCCAGGAGCAGAACCTGCTTATTACCGGGGGATCAGATTTTCATGGAGCTATCAAGCCTGATATTCAAATGGGAACCGGCAGAGGAAACCTGGCCATTCCCTTTGCAATTTTTGAGACTCTTATAAAGGCCCTTGACTTGCCATCCGCCAAATTTAATAATAGTCTTTTCTCAACAACTTATAAAATAAAACCTTAGTTTTTAATGACCCTTATGCCCGATAAACTAGAAAAAAAACTGCGTTATACCTTTAAAAATAAAGACTTGCTTTATGAGGCTCTAAGGCATAGTTCTTTTGTCAACGAATATCCTGCTGATAAATTACCAAATAATGAACGTTTGGAGTTTTTAGGAGATGCTGTTTTAAACCTGGTAATCAGCCACATCCTGATGAATACCTATCCTGAAATGAATGAGGGAGAATTATCCCACGCCAGGGCGAACCTTGTTAATACCATAACACTGGCAACCATAGCCAGGGAATCAAACCTGGGCATTCATATCCAGCTTGGTAAAGGTGAAATTCAAACAAATGGCCGCGATAAAAATTCCATTCTGGCCGACACCTTTGAAGCCGTTACCGCGGCTGTCTATCTGGATGGTGGATTTGAGGCGATATTCAGAATTATTAAAGCCCTTTTTGATTTTTCTTTACAAAAAAGATTATTTACTGATTCTGAGCATGACTATAAAAGTCGACTTCAAGAATATTTACAAGAGTTACGCCACCCAGTACCAAACTATAAAGTTATCAGCGAAATCGGTCCTGATCATGATAAAACTTTTCAAGTAAAAATTATTGCCTGCGAAATAACAGCCACAGGGGCAGGCAAAAGCAAAAAAAGCGCTGAGCAGAACGCTGCTAAACAAGTACTTGCACAACTAACAACCCCAAAAAATGATAGTAAATAATACTCATCTACGGCCTTTTATCATCCCGATCTTTCTACCACAGACAGGATGTCCGCATCAATGTGTTTTTTGTAATCAAATCGCCATAACCGGGGTTAAATCGTCGAAATACTCAGCTTTGGCTTTGCAGCAGACTATAGAGCAGTTTTTGCAATATAAAACCAGCAAAAGAAACAAAGTTCAAATATCTTTTTATGGTGGTAATTTTCTGGGAATTGAAAAAAAACAGGTTCTCTTTTTGCTGTGTGAAGCTCAAAAATTTATTGATAGGCACCAGGTTCATAGCCTCCGGTTTTCCACAAGGCCGGATACAATCAATCCGGAAAATCTGGCCTTGCTCCAGGGCTTTAATGTAGAGACTGTTGAATTGGGTGTCCAATCCATGGACGACCGTGTTCTGACCCTGGCAAAAAGGGGCCATACAGCTGAAAACACTTTGCAGGCTGTTTCATTACTAAAAAAATCAGGTTATGAAATCGGCCTTCAACTGATGATTGGGCTACCTGGGGATGATGAGGCCTCAGTTTTAAAAGGAGCCCGTCAGATAGCCGAACTTTCTCCTGATTTTGTCAGAATTTACCCAACCCTGGTTTTAAAAAACAGTCCCCTGGCCAAATGGTACCAAAAAGGCAAATATACCCCATGGCCCATTAAAAAAGCTGTCAACCTGTGTAAACAGCTTTATTTGTTTTTTAAGGAACATAATATTCCTGTTATCAGGATGGGACTTCAGGCCTCTTCAGAGCTGAATAATCCAGGGACTATTTTAGCCGGGCCTTATCATCCTGCATTTGGCCATCTTGTTTATTCCCGGATTTTTCTTGATAAGGCTGAAACTCAGCTGCAATATATGGGACCGGACAAAACAGAAATTTCTATTAAAATAAACCCCCGGAGCGTTTCAAAAATAAGGGGTTTGAAAAATGAAAATATTATAACTCTAAAAAAAAAATATAGTCTGGTTTCATTAAAGATTATCTTGGATCCCTCTTTAAGTGAGAATGACATTCATATTATTTAAAAAAACCTTTTAACTGCGCCTTTTACTCATTAAATTTAAACGATGGTGATATTTGGCCGGATATTTTTTACATATAGCGCTTGAGCTTTGACAATATTAATAATTTGATACAGCCATTATATTTTACTTGACCCTTAATAATAAAATCATATATAGTGAATCTAATTTATATGCTTTTCATCGTTATAGTTTAGAGGATTGGTTTTTTTTAAAGCTAAACTCCTTTTGCCACAATGATGGTAAAGCTTTTTTTTAAAACATGTTCAGGGAGGTTTGTATTATGGCAAATGGGACGGTTAAATGGTTTAGCGACAAAAAAGGTTTTGGTTTTATTGAGCAAGAGGAAGGTGGAGACATTTTTGTGCACTACTCTGCGATAAATTCATCAGGTTTTAAAACTCTTGCCGAAGGTGATCGGGTAACATTTGATGTTGAAGAAACAGATCGCGGTCCATCAGCTTCAAATGTGGTAAAACAGTAAATTAAAAAAGTCAGCTAAAAGGCATCTCTTGTTTTGATAAGAAATGCCTTTTTTTTAAATTACACCTTGATCCAGCATGGCATTTACGACCTTTATAAATCCGGCAATATTTGCGCCATCTACGTAATTTCCTGATTTGCCGTACTGATCTGCGGCTTCAAGACAGGTGCTATGAATATTTTTCATGATTATTTTTAACCGGTTGTCTACCTCTTCACGGGGCCAGGCCAGGCGCATGCTGTTTTGACTCATTTCCAGGCCGGAAACACTTACGCCACCTGCATTAGCTGCTTTACCAGGACCAAATAGCAAACCATTATCAATAATAATTTCTATTCCTTGTGGTTCGGTTGGCATATTTGCACCTTCAGTAACAGCCATAATTTTATTTTTTACCAGATTTTGAGCATCCTTAGCGTTAATCTCATTTTGGGTTGCGCAGGGAAAAGCGCAATCCGCCATATGATCCCAGAGTGGATTGAAATCTGCATCAGGATCAACCGGCGTATATATGGCCGAGCTATATTTGGCGGCATACTCTTCAACCCGTCCGCGTTTTATATTCTTAAGAATTTTAAGATATTCCAGCTTGCTGTGGTCAAGACCATATTCATCAAATATATATCCGGAAGAATCGGAAAAAGTTACAACCTTACCATTTAAATCAAGTATTTTTTCAATGGTGTACTGAGCGACATTACCTGCCCCTGATACCAGACAAATTTTTTCTTCCAGAGTCTGATCCAGGGTGCCGAGCATTTCCGCCGCAAAATAGACAGCCCCGTAGCCTGTGGCCTCCGGACGGATAAGGCTGCCACCCCAGTTTAGACTTTTGCCGGTCAAAACTCCTGTAAATTCATTACTTAATTTTTTATACATGCCAAAAAGAAAACCTATCTCTCTTGCACCAACTCCAATATCTCCAGCAGGAATATCAGTGTTTGCGCCAATATGACGAAAAAGTTCAGCCATAAAGCTTTGGCAAAAACGCATCACCTCTTCATCTGATTTTCCTTTTGGATCAAAATCAGATCCGCCTTTGCCCCCACCCATTGGCAAAGTTGTCAATGCATTTTTAAAAACCTGTTCAAAGGCTAAAAATTTCAGGATTCCAAGGGTAACCGAGGGATGAAATCGAAGTCCACCCTTATAAGGCCCGATTGAACTATTCATTTCAATCCGAAATCCCCTATTAACCATTACGTCTCCACCATCATCAACCCATGGTACTCGAAACATGATTACTCTCTCCGGTTCAACCAGACGTTCCAGAATATTCGCCTTGCGATATTCCGGATGTTGATCCATAACCGGCTTGATTGATTCCAATATTTCACTTACAGCCTGATGAAACTCTTGTTGATCAGGATCTTTGCTTTTTATAATTTCCATAATTCGCAACATCTGTTTTTTCTCCCTTTGCCCGATATATTTACCTGATACCTCTCTTTATACCCTTGCTAAATATCAAAAAAATGTTTATAATAAATTTTATAAAAAATAGGACTTATCATTAGCTAAAGCAAGGAGAAAACCCATGGGTAAAGCTAAAACCTTTTTCTTAGAGCGTAAAAATATTATGATTCGGTTGCTGTACAGTATTTTTTTTATTTTTGTGCTTGGTCTGGTAAAAATTATTATTTTTGCCATTATTATATTTCAATATATCTATCTGCTGATTACTAAAAAGCACAGCAACCGTGTGCGTATTTTTTCCAATCAGGCCTTATCCTATGCCTATCGTATCGTGCGCTATCTCACTCTTAACGAAAATCAAAAGCCCTTTCCCTTTCAGGAATTTCCACCTGAAACGGAAAACCCGGAAGATATTGTCTTGTTTCCCTGAAACCAGCACTAATTCCAGGCTTTCGCAGCGCTTTAAGGGTTCGCGCAAAAATAAGTTGGCAATTTTAAGTGTTGAGGCGCCAGGCTGGATGCATCGGCGCTTAAAATGTAAAGTTATTTTTGCGCGAGTCCTAAGCATACAATCAAAATTCAAAAAAAGCCCAGTTCCTAACTAAGGCCATAGGCTTTCATTTTGCTTAGCAAAGAGGGGTGGCTGATTTCCAGGAGACGGGCGGACTGGGTGCGATTTCCACTGGTTTTGTTGAGTGCTTTTTTGATCAAGAGTTTTTCTATATTTTTTTGGGCTATTTTTAAGGAATAACCTTCCATAAGGGCATTAATATCGTGTTTAATATTTTGTTGCCCTATTTCCGGCGGGAAATTGTCAATTATAAGTATCTCTTTTTCAGCCAGAACCATTGCTCTTTCGATCACGTTTTCCAATTCCCGAACATTGCCCGGCCACTCATATTTCAAAAGCCAGGTCATAGCGCCTGGGGCCACATCATGAATATTGCCGCTCATTATTTTATTAAACTTATTTATAAAATGGCGGCTCAAAAGGGGTATATCTTCGCTTCGTTCCCTTAAAGGGGGAATTTGGATAGGCAATACATTGAGCCTGTAAAAAAGGTCTTCCCGAAAGTTTCCCCGGCTGATTTCGGCTTGCAGTTGTTTTGAAGTGGCGGCAATTATACGGGTATCAATATTTTGGGTTTTAGCAGCGCCAACCGGGCGGATCTCGCTTTCCTGTAAAACCCGAAGCAGTTTTACCTGCAATGCCATAGGCAGCTCTCCAATTTCATCAAGAAAAACAGTCCCGTTTTGGGCTTCAGCAAAAAGCCCTTTTTTATTTCTGTCAGCTCCTGTAAAGGCTCCTTTTATATGACCGAATAATTCACTTTCCAGAAGATTTTCAGGTATTTCGCCGCAGTTAATCGGAATAAACGGCTTATCCGCTCTGGGACTGCTTAAATGAATACCACGGGCCACAAGTTCTTTACCTGTTCCGCTTTCCCCTGTGATTAACACTGTTGTAGTATATTGAGCCACCTTTGAGGCCAGCTTGAAAAGTTCCTGCATTCTTTTGCTTTTAGCAACCATATTACCAAAATTATATTTCTCTTCAATAGTTTTAATTCGCTGTTTTAATTGTTGATTTTCTTCTTTCAAGCGATTTCTTTCTTCAGCTTTTTTAATGGCTAAGCGAATTTCGTCATTTTTAAAAGGTTTGGAGATAAAATCATAGGCTCCCTTTTTCATGGCTTCTACCGCCATATCAATGGTTCCATAAGCCGACATCATGATAATAGTTGTTTCTAAGCTTAAATGCCGGGACTCTTGTAAAAACTCCATTCCACTCATTTTAGGCATTTTAATATCACATAAAATAAAATCATATGAGACTGTTTTTATTTTTTCCAAACCCTCATATCCATCGGCAGCAGTATCTGCTGTATAACCGTATTTTTTCAGCATAACGGAAAGCATGTGGCGCATATTAGCTTCATCGTCTATGATCAAAATTTGTTTCATAATATTACCTTTGTTAATCAATTTTCAAAAGTGGCAGACAAATTATAAAATCTGTTCCAAGACCGATTTTGCTGGCAGCCTGAAGGCTCCCCCCAAGGTTTTCAATAATCATGAAACTGACTGAAAGGCCCAGCCCTGTTCCTTTACCCGGATCTTTTGTGGTAAAAAACGGATCAAAAATATTTTGAAGGTTTTCTACAGAAATTCCAGGGCCATTATCGTGAATAATAATTTCCAGGGTGTCTTTACCAGCTATTGCCCTTTCATGATCTTTTTTCAGGACCGAAGTCGAGATTAGAATTTCTCCATTTTTGCTCTGCTCGCTGGAACCAATTGCATCCGCAGCATTTAACAGAAGATTCAGGCAAACCTGCCTTAGCTGATCCGGATCAGCCAGAACCATATGATTTTGCGCATTAAATTTTTGTTTGATATGAATTTTGTTCATTGCCGGCTGATATTTAAAAACTTCTGTGGTATTATCGATTATGGTATGTGCCGAAACCGGCTTGGGCCTGCTGGCTGCCGGCCTGGAAAGATCCAAAAGCTGTCTGATAATAGTATTTATGCGGTTAATTTCATTTTCAGCTCTGCTGATATACTCTTTTTTTTCCTCGGCTGAATTGTCCTGGTCTTTTAACAGATCAAGATAGCCAAGCACAATTCCGATTGGATTTCCGATTTCATGCGCTATTCCAGATGTCAAACGCCCCACTGAAGCCAGTTTTTCAGCCTGAATGATTTCATTTTGGGCCTGAGTTAACCTCTGATTGGCCTTTTCCAAAGAGAGCACAGTGGATTGCAGAATTTTTTTATCTGCTGAAATACGTTTTAACATCCGGTTTAATGCTGATGAAAGCTGATTGAGTTCGTTATCCTCCTTGCGCACTGAAAAAAGAACCTCGTCATCCTCTTGATACTCTTCAGCTCGTTTCACCAGACGCTCAATAGGAGCTAAATATATCCCTGCCAGCCGAAAAAAGCAGACAGTAGTTAGAATAATCGCATTAAGCAGGATATAAATAAACAGTAGTTTTTGAGTTTTGATCAGTTGTTTATAAATTTGGTTAAGAGGGATGCAAAGAGCTGCTCCACCTTTTAATTGTCCATTATAAAACAGAGGTCGGGCAATAATTGCTGTGCTATGAAATTTAAAAAAGATTCCCAGATCAGGGCCCGCAAACTGCTTCTGCTGTTTTACGGATTGAATTGTTTTGATAACCAGTTGCCTGATTTGAGGTTCGAGGTCACAGCCCATTCCTTCCTGGTGACAGGGTAAAAATTCGTTATTTAAGATATAAAGACAGGAAAAATTTGAGTCACCAAGAAGTCTGTCAGATTTTTTTGAAAATAAAAATATTTTGGAGCCATCGGAATTTCTATGATCGAAAATCTGATTTTCAATGGTGGAGATAAAAAGACAGCCCTTCTCAATTTCAGCACGAATCATATACTGACGAGCCATGATAATCATCACAAAACTAATCAGAAGCATGGCTACAAGCAAAAGGATCGCCACATTAAAAGTAATAGTGGTTTTTAATCCGCGCAGTAACACGATAGATAATCCCGGGTTTCATGGTTAGGAACGTGGGCAAAATATTCGGCTTAGTAATTGCTGAAAAACAGCCTTTCAAAAAACGGCTCGGCTTTGCCAGATCCCTGTCAATATACTTATACGCCTTTTTTCAAAACTGCTGTCTTGCTAAAAAAAACCTTCGGCCTTTCTACAAGTTTGAATCCGGCGCTTCGGGCTTTTCTGATAATTTCTTCAAAGGCGGGCTTTGATATATGTTTAATATAAAGTTGTTTGCAGCTATAAGGTAACAAATAAACTTTATAATTTAATTTCACTGTTTGCTCTCATAATTACACAAAAAATTATAACATTGGGAAAAAACACTGTATAATCATACATAACCCTCTAAGTTAGACATGTCAATGATGAGTGATAAAATGCAAATAGAGTAATGTTTGACTTAAATCAATTATAGTTATACAAGTTCAAATAAATTATTTAACTTACTTTCCTTTTTCAGATATAAGCAACCTGCTTCTATTATTAACTTAATCAAACGGAGGAGATCTATGGATTTTAAACTTACCGAAAAGCAAAAAGCATTAAAACGGGAATTTGACCAATTTTTCGAAGAGGTTATGAAAGACGCGCCTCCCGAATACGGCAGAGGCGGTCTTGAAGGGGTCTATGCTACACCGGAAGGTTTTGAATTTCATCTGCAAGTGTCTAAAAAACTTGGGGAAAAAGGATGGCTCTCCAGGGCCTGGCCTAAAGAGTGCGGAGGAGAGGGCGCACCGCTGATTGAGCAGCTCCTTTTCAATGAATCACGGGAAAGTCACAGAGCTCCAGGCGTAGATCTGTTCGGGCATGGCATGTTTGCGCCCACCTTGATTATAGCAGCCAATGATGAACAAAAAGAAAGGCTTTTAACCCCTCTGGCTAAAGGCAAAGTCTCTTATTGTCAGGGATGGAGTGAGCCTGACTCGGGTTCAGATCTGGCTTCCCTGCAAACAACGGCGATTAAAGATGGGGACAATTATATTATTAATGGTCAAAAAATATGGACTACCGGGGGCCATCGTGCAGAATGCATGTTTCTTTTGGCCAGGACCAATCCTGAGGAAAAAAGAGGCAAAGGACTTTCTGTTTTTCATCTGAGAATGGATTTGCCGGGCATTACGGTTCGCCCAATCCTTTATATGGACGGCAAGCATCTATATAATGAAGTCTTTTTTAAAGATGTTAAAATTCCCGCAAAGGATTTGATTGGAACTGAAAATGAGGGGTGGAAACTGACGCGGGATACCATGAATTTTGAAAGATCAGGCGTTGGTTTTTTTGTGGAAGGCCGTGAGGATCTCAAAGAGCTGGTCGATTATGTTAAGACCACCAAAAGAAACGGTAAATATCTTGCCGAAGATCCAATTATCAGACAAAAAATAGCCAAGCTGTTTATTGATCTGGAAGTAGGATATACCTTGGCATATAAGATAGCCTGGTTGCAGGGAAAGGGAGGGCTCTCTTTTGCGGCCTCAGCAGCGTCTGAAGCCAAAGTCTTTGGCAGTGAACTTGCAGAACGGATTGCCAATTATGCCACAGAAATCATGGGGCTTTACGGGCAACTGTCAGACTCAAAATGGGCTCCCATGAACGGCAGCATGGTCGAAAGCTACCAGTTCTGCATGGGAATCACTGTTGCAGCAGGCAGTTCGGAAATTCAGCGGAACATTATTGCCTGGACAGGTCTGGGGCTCCCCAGATTTTAAGCCTGTTAATAAGGCTGAAATATAGCTGTTTTGTTTTATTATATCTCTGATAAAATCAAAACAGATCATATATCAATCAATTATAAGGAGGAAAAATAATGGATCTGAGTTTCTCATCAGAACAAGAAATATTGCGTAAATCCGTAGCGGAATTTCTTTCCAAGGAATGTTCCTATGAAAAAGTTAAGGAGATAGAGGAGAGTGCAGAAGGTTATTCTCCCAAACTCTGGAAAAAAATTGCCCAGCTTGGCTGGCTGGAAATAATATTACCTGAAGAGTTCGGGGGCTTTGGGGACCCTTTCATCAATCTGATAATTATCATGGAAGAGATTGGAAAGGCTGCCTTTCCAAGTCCATTTTTTTCAACTGTTGTGCAAAGCGGCCTGACCATTTTGGAAGGAGGCTCAACAGCCCAGAAAAAAGATCTGCTGGGTAAAATTGTTGATGGAAAACTTCTGATGGCTCTGGCTCAATATGAACAGGAGGCCAGTTATCTTGAAACAGGAATCAACCTGTCTGCAAAGCTTTCCGGAGATGATTATATTTTAAACGGCACCAAAATGTTTGTTATAGATGCCAATATTGCAGACAAACTGATTGTGGCAGCCAGAGAAGACAAGGGAATCACTCTCTTTTTGGTGGATGCCGGGGCAAAAGGCATTAAGTGTACAAAGATGCCCACAATTGGAATGGATAATAATTGTGAAGTAATTTTTGATAATGTAAAAGTCTCTAAAGCAGACTTGATTGGTGAGCCCGGCAATGGCTGGAAAATATTGCAAAAAGCTGAAGCTAAAATTATTGTCGCCAAATGTGGCGAAATGGTCGGCGGATGCAAGGCCTCACTTGATATGACCGCAGCCTATGCCAAAGAGCGAAAACAGTATGGTGTGCCCATCGGTCTTTTTCAGGTAATCCAGCATTATATGTCTAATATGCTCCTGGCCTATGATACCAGTGTAAATTATCTTTATAAAGTTGCCTGGATGATTGACGAAAATGAGGACGTAACTAAAGAGGCTTCAGCCCTCAAAGCTCAGGTAAATGAAAAATATAAATTTATCTCTGAAAGAGGGGTTCAGATTCATGGAGGTGTAGGAACTTCCAGGGAATTTGACATCGGTCTTTTTTATCGCCGCGCCAAAGCCTATGAGTATGTGGCAGGTGATTCTGATTATCATTATGAAAAAATAGCGGCAGCATTAATGTGATTTTATATCTTAAAGGTTACAACAACCACAAATTACACGATTTTCAATCTTCAGGATTGGCAAAAATGTAATTTGTGGCTATAACGGCAGAAAAAAATTTCGCTGCAATTAAGGGTTCGCGCAAAAATAAGTTGGCAATTTTAAGTATTGAGGCGCCAGACTGGCAAGGCGCGAAAGTGCAGGAATATCAAGCATATTCCGAACTTTCGCAACGCAGCCAGGCTGGATGCATCGGCGCTTAAAATGTAAAGTTATTTTTGCGCGAGCCCTAAGTATTATAAAGAATGTCAACCTGAATGATGAAAATTATACACACCTCTGACTGGCATCTTGGCCAGAACTTCATGTTTAAAGATCGGAAAAAAGAGCATGCAGAATTTCTGGACTGGCTTCTTGAACTGATAAAAAAAGAGTCTGTGGATGCTTTGATTATTGCAGGGGATATTTTTGACACAATCTCTCCTCCCAACTATGCTTTAAAGCTCTATTACAGCTTTTTAGCTCGCGTATCTTCAACAACTGCCTGTGATACTGTTATTATAGGCGGAAATCATGATTCGGTTTCAACCCTGAATGCTCCCAAAGGCATCCTCAAAGCGCTGAATGTTCATGTAACAGGCGGTATTTCCAACGATATTTCAGATGAAATCATAGTCCTAACCAACTCTTTTGGAAAACCAGGAGCTATCATCTGTGCCGTGCCCTTTTTAAGGGATCGGGATATCAGAAAATCTATAGCAGGCGAAACCTGTAAAGAAAAAAGCAAGGCCCTTATTGATGGAATAAAAAACCACTACGCCCTGGCAAAAGATGCTGCCTTAAAGAAAAGAGCTGAGATAGTTGATAAAAACGGCACAAAGATTCCAATCCTTGCAACAGGTCATCTCTTTACAGAGGGAAGTAAAATAAATGCAGATGAAGGTATTCGCGATATATATGTGGGAACTTTGGGCCATGTTTCACTTTCCACGTTCCCAAATGAATTTGATTATGTTGCCCTGGGTCATTTGCACCAGCCCCAGAAAATTGGCGGGAATAATCATATCAGATATTCCGGGGCTCCAATTCCTTTGAGCTTCAGCGAAGCCGGTAATGAAAAACAGGTTATTTGCATATCATTTGAGGAAAATAATGAAAAACCAGGGATAACAACTTTTATAATACCGGAATTCCAGAAATTAAGAAGGGCCAGGGGCTCTCTTGATGAAGTCATTGACCAGCTGAAAGCATTCAGGCTTGAAACACCTCAAAAGAGTATCTGGGTAGAGGTCTCTATTCTGGAAAAAAAATGGAGGCCTGATATTGAAAGCATCATAAATGACCTGGCTCAGGAATTATCACTTGATATTCTTGCTTTAAAAAATCTCAAAACCTCTCAGGACAAAAGGTTTAAAAAAACCAGCCCATCAGAAACACTTGATAATTATACCCCAAAAGCCGTGTTTGAAAAAAGAGTGGAAAAGGAGGGCCCCCTTGAAGATGGCATGAAAGAGGAATTAATGCATGCCTTTAATGAGATTATGAACTCGGTAAATCAAAATATGGGAAAACCCCATGAAAATCCTTAAGCTGAATTTTAAAAATATAAACTCTCTAAAGGGAAATTTCGATATAAATTTTGAAAAATCACCTCTGGGAGATTCCGGTTTGTTTGTAATAACCGGCCCAACCGGATCAGGCAAGACAAGCATCCTTGATGCAATCTGTGTGGCTCTTTATGGAAAAACTCCGCGTCTGCTCAATAAAAAGGAGCTCGAACAGATTATGACGCATCACACTGGTGAATGCCGGGCAGAGGTGACTTTTGCTATAAATGGCAAAAGATACAGGTCCTGTTATGAAAGGTACAGGGCCAGAAGAAAGCCAGAGGGAAAATTTCAGCCTCCCAGAATGGAACTTGTGGATGATAATACCAATAAGATCATTGCTGATAAAATATCCCAGGTTCCTTTTGAAGTTGAAACATTGACAGGGCTTGATTTTGCGCGGTTTTCAAGATCAATCATGCTGGCTCAGGGAAATTTTACTGCATTTCTTCACTCTGCCGAGGATGACAGGGCGGTTCTTCTTGAAAAGATGACTGGAGCTGAAATTTATACGGATATTTCAAAATCGGTTTTCACCCGAACCAAAGATGAAAATCATAAACTTGATACATTCAAAGCAGTCCTTGAAAATTATAACCTCATGTCTCAAGATGCTGTTCTTGAAAAAGAAGAGAAACTATCCTTTATCAGCGTTCAAATTAAAAAGATAGATCAAGATCTTATAAAAATCCTGGATGGAAAAAAATATCTGCAAAATATTGAGTCCTTAAAAACCGCAATCGCAGGTTGTGATGATAAACTGTTTAAACTCAATCAAGAGATGGTGAATCTGGAACCGGATTTTGAAAGACTTGCAAGATGCCTCCAAAGCATGCCCTTAAAGGCGCCCTATGCAACTCTTAAGGGATTTCGGGATGCTTTTGAAACTCTTAAAAAGAAAATCGCTGATGCTGAAAAAAAGATATCTGTTTTTAAAACAGACCTTATAAAAACAGATCAGGAAAAAGAGGTAAAGGCCGGAGCCTTTGATAAATTTAAAGAAAAAAAGGAGAATCTTCAGGATCTGATTACAAAAACCGTAAGACAGGATGGTCTGATAAAAAAGGATGAAGAGACATTAAAAGAACACTCCAAAATCATTGAACAATTAGATAAAAGATTAAAAATTTCTGAAAAAGAAAAAAAGAAAACAGAAATTAAAATAAAGAAAACAGAAATTAAAATAGATGCCGGCAGAAAATATCTTTCCGAGCATGCTATTGATAATGATCTGGTAAAAGATCTTTCACTTCTTACAGAAAAAATTTCTCTTTTAAATAATTTCTCGGAAAAGATAAGAAAAAATCAAAATCAGATAGAAGAGTGCAAAAACAAGGATAAAAAGGCAAAGGAGCGTTATAAAAAAGCGCAGAATGCTTTAAAAAAAGCAGATTCTCTGCTTGCTGAATTAAATCAAACAAAAAAAGATCTTTCCCAAAGGCAATCATCCTTGCTATCTGGAAAAGACACTGCTTTTTTTGAAGCAAAAAAGGATGGCCTGAAAAAGCAGCTACAGCAGATTGAAAAACTTAAGGAAAATGGGCGCAGCATTATTGAATTTGATGAAAAGATAAAGAGCATCAAAGAGAAAGATAAAGATCTTGAGGAAAAACTTTTTAAAGCAAAAGAGTTAAAAAAAGATTTAGAGCATAAAAAACAGGAAAAAGAAAAGATCCTCACAGGCCTGGAAGAAGCAACTTTGATAGAGGAAGCTATTAAAAACCTGGAAGAGCGCCGCCAAGAGCTTATAAAAGATGCGCCCTGCCCCCTTTGCGGGTCAACCATACATCCTTTTGCTGCACAAACTCCTAAAATTGGGAATATAAGGGGCAAGATAAAAAATTGCAAAAAAGAATTAAAGAGTATTTTAAAACAAATACAAATGGTTGATGAAAATATAACAAAATTCTCAACTGAAATAGAATTTAACCAAAAAACTATAAACGAAGCCCAGGAAAATCTTGCAAATTTCAATTTTGAGTATAAAAAACAACTTAAGATCGCAAACCTGGAAACACCTCCATCTCAATGGCAGAGACTTGATCAAGTCCTTGAAATAATTTCAGATAAGCTAAAACTAACAACAGTTACCCTCAAAGAGATAAAAAATAATAATACCGCCCTTGCCGAATTATCAGAAAAAATCATTATAAAAACAAAAAAGCTTTCTGATAATAAGATAGATTATGAACAGTCAAAAAACCTGAAAAAATCACTTGAAGAAGAATTCGCTCGTTTTATCAAGGAATCTGAAATTGAAAAAAGCAGCTTTCAAAAAGAACTTGCTCATATAAATTCTATTATTGAACCTTATAATGAAAAAATAGAAGATGAAAAAGATAATAATAAACTGCTTGAGCGTTTAGAAAAACGATCCAGTTCATTTCATAAACAAATGAAAAATTTAGATAAGCTCAATAATGGTATTATCTCTCTGCAAGAAAATCTGGCTGTTATTAAAACCAGCATTGATAAAGATTTTGAGCAGTTAAACCATGAAAAACAAACTTGCCGGGCTGTTGCAAACAGTATTGAAACTCTGATTGCTAAAAGAAAAGAGCTTTTCGGTGATAAAAATCCAAAAAAAGTACAAAATGACCTGAAAAAGAAATCCCTGGATTTTGAAGACAGCCTTAAAATTCTTGATTCAGGTTTGGGGAAAATAAAAGAGCAGCTTGCCGCAAACCAGGAAATATTCAAACAGAATAATTCAGACCTTGAAAAAGTCAGGCAAGAGATCAGCGCTGCATCTGAAATTTTTAATGCAGGGCTTGATAAAACCGGCTTTTCTGATGAGCATGATTTTCTTGCAGCAACCCTTTCTGAAAAAAAAGAAAAGCAGCTCCAGAGCATAAAAGATGATTTTGAGAAAAGAAAAACAGAAAATCTTTTATTAAAAAAAGAGAGTCAGGCCAGGCTTGAACAATCTCTTCAAAATCCTGTAACTGAAAAAAATATGGGTTCTATCCTTGCAAGCGCTGCCAAGGCGGAAAAACAAAAAGCAGACTTAAACGGCGATATGGGCGCACTCAGGGCACTGCTTGATGAAAACAGAAAAAGGATTCAAGAGCATCGCAAAAAAGTAGACGAGGCAAATCTTCAGGCAAAAGAGTGCAGGCGCTGGCAGGTTTTAAACGATCTCATCGGTGCAGCAGATGGATCAAAATTCAGAAAATTTGCCCAGGGACTTACCCTTGATACCCTGATGGAAAAAGCTAATACATATCTTGATATGCTGAGCAGACGTTATTTATTGCAAAGAAGCGAATCTTCAGATCTTGCGATTGAAGTTATTGATACCTTTTATTTTGATAAGATACGGCCAACAGACAACCTTTCAGGCGGTGAAAGTTTTCTGGTCAGTCTGGCACTGGCCCTTGGGCTATCTGATTTAAACAGCCGTCGTACAACCATAGAATCTCTTTTTATAGACGAGGGCTTTGGCAGTCTGGATACTGAAACTCTTGAAACAGCCCTTTGTGCATTTGATACCTTAAATGCTTCCGGTAAAACCATTGGAATAATTTCCCACGTGGAAGCCCTTAAGGAGAGAATTTCTGCAAAAATAGAAGTCAAACCAATGACAGGTGGTGTTAGTAAGCTTGAAGTGACTTAGAAACGAGGACGAAATTGCGCTGGATGTTTTTTTATAATTGCAAACAGCGCCGGCAGTATTATAATTGAGGCATATAAACAGCCTCCGATTCCGGCCAATGCCACATAGCCCATGCTTCTGAGCCCTGGATAATGTGAGAGAATTATTGAACCAAAGCCCACCAGACTTGTCAGCGAGGTTAGCACCAAAGCGCGGCCGGTCCGGCTTAATTCTTCTGGCATATTATAGTTATCTTTCTCATGATGAATTTGCTGGTTAAATGTATTGGTAAAATGAACCCCGTCATCAATACCTATCCCCACTACCATCGGCAAAACCATTAAATTAAAAAAATTAAAATCAATTTTTAAAAGCGCCAAAACCCCGCCTAAAATTATCAGTCCAGCTAATAAGGGTGACATGGCCAGCGCCATCAGCTTTAGATCGCGATAATATAAAAAAAGCATAATGCTGATTACCAAGCCCGCCACCCATAAAGCCTGAGTCATATTTTTTATTATCAGAGTTTTTAATTCATTGGTGAGCAGGCCGGCTCCGCTTAACTGATATTGTGTGTTTGAAATACCGGCGGCTTCAAGTCTGCTGACAAGCATCTCCCTGAAAGCGCTGGTAGCCGACGATTCCCAAAGATCCTGTGGGGGGCTGATATAGGTAATGGTTCTAAAACGGTTATCTTTTTGCAAAAAAAACTGGTTTAAAAGCTTTGTAAATTCAGTTGCCTTTAAATCTGACGGCAAAATTATCCGATCAGGTCTGATAGCCTTTTTTAAATTTGCCAGATATAATTGTTGCTGTTCAGATACTCTGAATCCATTTAGATTCATCTCTCTAAAAAAACTTAGACAGATGCGCTCAGCATCAAATAAAGACTGATTTTCTGTTATAAAAGAGAGAGTTTTTTGCTGCTGGGCCGGGGTTTTCAGGTATTTGCCAAGCCCTTTAAGATGGGCCACCTTGCCGCTTATAACAAGTTTATTCAGGGCAGTATAAATTTTATGATCCAGTTCCAAAGCATCTTTTTCAGTTTGCGGAGCTGTTACCAGAATAAAAGAGCTGGTTGAACCCCCCAGCCAGGAGCTTACCTTATCTTGCAGTTGAAAAGTTTTGTTTTGGTTTGGTCTGAAATTTCTTAAATTATCATCAAAGCCCACCTGTTTAGCCAAAAGTCCAAACCATAAGAGAAGAAGCCCTGATCCAAATAAAATTATTTTTGGATATTTTTCAATCCAGCCTAATATCCCGACTAAACCCAAACCAGCCATCCTGATGCTTTTTGTTTTCCCGTCTTTTTTATTTAGAATAGTTGGTTTATTTAAAATACCAGGCTTATAAAAAAGGGTTAATAAGGAGGGCAGTACAACAGTCATGGTTAAAATTGAAAAAAGCAAACCAGTGCCTGTTAAAATACCCAGCTCCCTAAAACCTCTGAAATCAGACAGCCCAATAGAGTAAAATGCTACAGCAGTTGTAAATCCGCCGATTAAAATACCGCTGCCAGCGGTTTTATAAGTATATTCAAGACGCTGAACCTGGGTTAAACCAATGGCCTGCTGATCAAAATAACGGTTTACCACATGGATTGCAAAATCTACCCCCAGTCCAATTAACACACAGGCAAAAATCAGAGTTAAAAAATTTAAATGTCCAAAGGCTGGAAGGGCAAAGGCAAAAGTCCACAACAGGCTGATAATTAAAGAAAGACCAATAAAAATCAAAATTTTGGGTGTTTTTAACCATATGCCGAATATAATCATAATCCCTGCAAAAGAGGTTAAAAGAGTCAACTGCACATCATAGCGGGTGACAGCTTCGTCATTTACGGCAATAGGATAACCACCTGTAAAAGAAACTGAAATTTCTTTAAAATTTTGACCAGGTGTGCGGCTTTCATTTATAACCTGGTCGGATAATAAGGTTACGCTCTTCATTAATTTTTTGCTGAAAGCCAGATTCTGGGGCGGGCTTTGAGGCCTGATAAACAGAAAATAAGTGTTGCTGTCCTGACTGCGATAATACCCCTTAGAGTCCCTCATTTTTTGCGAATCAGTTTGCAGGTCAGGGGAATAATTCTTGCCGGCAGTTAAAATCTCAGCCAGATTTAAGGGGTCATTTTGGATAAAATTTTTCCCAATTACTCCAAATGGCGTTGTTAATATTTTTTTATTTTCCCTGATCTGATTTTTAATTTGATCATCTGTTAATTTGGCTCCAAGCCTTTTAAAATCCTTTTGATCTATAAAAAGCAGGGCATATGGGGCAAAATGCTCAAAGATCTGGTTTGTGTTTAAGGACTCTGTTTTATACCTGGTTTTGAGAATCAATGGGGTTTGAGCATATTTTTCAGCCAGCCTCTGTACAAAATTTTCTTTATCAGCCTGATCAGTTTCTTTGGGAAAGGTTATAACAGCTATTAAAAGAGATTGAAAACCGATCTGCTCGGTAATCTCAAAAAAAGTTTTCAGCCCTGGATGATCTTCAGGTAAAAGCGAAAACAGGTCAAGATCAAGCTTTAATTGGGAAATCAAAACTCCAGCGCCCAAAGTACAAATTAAAGTAAATATCAATATATGTTTGTGAAAACGAAAGATAAACTGATGCAAGCTGCTTTTTTTCCTTTCCTTAAAACATTAAAATGATAATTTCACCCAATCCTGTAACCATCATACATCCTGCAATGCTGCCAAAACCAAGCAGCAGATAGGTGACAGGTTTTGGTAATCCAATAATTCTGGTCAGCAAAAAGCCGCTAAGCATGCCGCAGCCTTTAACCGGCAGCAGAGTCACTATTACCACTCCAGGCATGCCCAGAATTTGTAATTTTGAAAATAATTTTGAATTAATAATTTTTTTTTGTTTTTGGGCGTTTCTTTCACGAAATCCAAGTACCCAGCCATTTTTGGAAATGGTGCCAAATAGATAAAAAAATACCGGCACCTGGAGAATATCGAGCATAACCACAACAGGCAGTAAAAAAAAATTGGCGTACCCAATTAGTTGGGCGCTAAGAATTGCCGTAGGCCGTCCCCCCAGAATATATAGAGGTATAAAATAGAGTGCAAAATGTTCTGCAAGATTATTTTTTAAAAAAATCAGGAAATCCACCATCTTTATTATCTTGTCCGATTTTATTGTCCGATATTATTGTCTGGGCTTACTGTCCGGGCTTATTGTTTGGGCGGCCTCATCCTTTCTAAAACTCGTTTAGTTGTTGTAAATTCAAAATCATTTAACAGACGTTCAAGCCTTTTTGGGGTGCTGATAATCCTGGCTCTGCGAACCAGATTTTTAATCAAAGGAAGCTTAACCTTGGGCAAATTTCGGTCAAACTCGAAAGGATGTAAAAAGATGGTTGCAGGCAGGCCCCTTTCATTGAGTTTATTAATAGCTGCCTTTATTATTTGATAGGGAAAAACCCTTAAGCCCCATCCACCTCCAACAGGCAAATTGGTAAAAAAAGTTTGAGCCACCAGAGGCGGAAACTCGGTTAAAACACCGCCTTCAAGCTTATGGACATAGGGAATATCAGGATAGTCCTGATTGCCTATAAAAGGGAGTGGAGCCATGCTGGAATCATATAAAAATCCCTTTTCACATAATATTTCAAGAGCCCAGGCCGAGTCATCCCTGATTGACCATTCCGGGGCTCGAAATCCCAGCACTTTGCACTTGATCATGGGTGTTATAATATCAAGGGCCTTTTGCAAATCCTGCCTGAACTCAGTTGGAGTCATCCTGTACACCCTTTTATGGGCATAACCGTGCAAGGCAATCTCATGACCGTGCGCTGCTATCCTGCGAATAAGTTCAGGCTCTTTTTCGGCAATATCACCCAGAACAAAAAAACTGGCCTTGATTTGCCTTGCTGCCAGAATTTTTAAAATCTTATCTGTATTGACCCTTACACGTCCAGCCAGGCTGGGCCAGCTTTGGCGGGGCAGATAATCCTGAACACCGCAAATATGATACCAGTCCTCCAGATCAATGGATAATATATTATGAATTTTCACTTTCTTTTTGCCAGCCTGCATTGCATATCCTGATCATATAAAAAGGTTAAGGGAGTCAAAATTCTGCCGATAATGGGCATGGGATCTTTTAAAGAAATAATATCATAGGTGGTTTGCCTGTCGAAAAAATTAAAAAAACCTGGTTTAAGTCCGGCTCTATTCGGATTATGAATAAAATGCAACATATCACCAGGCAAAAGCCAGCGGCAGCGCTGCCCGATCTTATATTTCTCAACCGGCTTAAATTTTTCCTTGCAGGCCATTTTATATAAAAGGTAAGGAAAATTAACACCAGCTCTAATGGCCAGTGCCAGTGAACCCCAAAATCTGGGGTTAATCTCCATTAGTTTATAGGTTTGATCTTTAATGTCATATTTGAATTCCACCATGGCAACCCCAAACCAGCCCAGCTTTTTAAGCAAAGCCTCTCCCATCTGCCGCACCTCATCCTGAAGAACACTTTCCCGCAAAGTGCTTGCCCCGCCGGTTACAGGATACTCCCTTAATCTTTTATGAACAAAAGAAGCCATGACCCTGCTATTTTCATCCATTAAAAAAGAAGCCCCAAAGCCGGGCCCATTTCCGGCAATCTTTTCCTGAATCAAGGGAAATGGATACAGGCGATGAACCTTTAAATAATCGGCGATCAGATTTCCAGGCTTAAAAGAATAGATAATACCTTCTGCTCCGGCCCCTGTTTTAGGCTTAATTACCACAGGATAAGGCAGCTGATCCTTTAGTTCGGAAAGCTGATCAAGATCCTTGATATAAAAGGTTTCAGGAATCGGGATTCCAATGCCGGCAGCCAGTTGTAAAACATTGTCTTTGCGCTGCACAAATTCAAGTTTTTCTTTATTTATCAAAGGGAGATAGGTCAGATTCCCAACATCCTCATGGTTTGCTGCGATAAGATTACAGGTTGCATCCTCCATGGGAATTAAAATGCGATAATTTTGGCTCTTTAACTCTTTGAGTAGAAACTCAATAAATTTTTCAGGCTCAAACAGCAGCGAAGGATAAATCAGCCTTTTACGGCAATATTTTGAAAAAAAACCGGTTGCCGGCCAGGTGCTTTCACCCCCTGCAACTCTGACGCCCTCCTGGCCAAGGCCCCGCACCGCTGCCAATGATTTTCGCCAGTGACCATCAGTTATTAAAACATCATAATTCATATTCATCAAGATTCATTAATTTCATATTTGGAGCATAAGCCATGCTTTTTTAAATAAGTTTGTCCTGACTAAAAAAAAACACTTGTTAGGTTTTCTTAAATACTGTAAATACTTGAATAAGTAAAGGATGGTTGAAAAAGAATTTAAATATGAACCAAATATTAAATTTACTGAAGGTCAGATAATAATTGAGTGCAAATATCTGCGCAATAATTCCTGCATATAATGCTGCTGAAACCATTGGGTCTGTAGTCAAAGGGGCATTAAAACATCTTCCGCTTGTTCTGGTGGCAGATGACGGCTCCTTTGACGACACTGCAGAACGCGCCCGTGAAGCCGGCGCTGCAGTGATTATAATCGGTAAAAACCAGGGAAAGGGCAATGCCTTGAAACTTCTTTTTAAGGAGGCTGCCGCTAAAGGGTATAAGGCTGTCATTAGCCTGGACGGCGATGGTCAGCATAATCCATCGGATATTCCCTGTTTTTTAAAGGCTCGCAAACAATACCCAAACCAGATTCTGGTGGGCTCCAGAATGGAGCAAAAAGAAAAAATTCCCAGGGCCCGCTATAACTCAATGCATGTTGCCCGTTTTTTTATCTCTCTGGCTGCGAATCAGTATATTGAAGACACCCAGTCTGGTTTTCGTCTTTATCCTTTAAATATTATAGAAAAAATGATCTTGAACACAGAGCGTTATATAACTGAAACAGAAATTTTAATAAAGGCCGGGGACATGGGAGAGATCATAAAACCGGTAGGAGTCAATACTATTTATGGCTGCAGTACCAGCCATTTCAGGCCGATTCTGGATGTTACGGCCATTACAATCCATATAACTTCCTATATGTGGATAAAGTGGTTTAAAGAAGCAATTACTATAGATCTTCAAAATACTTATACGCCTAATAACCTCAAAGATAAAATCAGCTCTAATAATTTTATAAACAAGCTTTTTAATGGATTTTGCCTGCTCACAATTTTACCCATGATTTTTTTTTATTTTTTGGCATATCTTTGCTTTGTGCCCTTTCCCAAAAAAAATATGGCTTCCACTAGAAAGCTCGGCATTTCATATTTCACTATTTTAACGGCATCTTTTCTAACCCCGGTAATTCTGCTTATTATTATTTTTGAAAAAATTTGTGGTTTTTTTGGGTATAAAATGCGCTATGTAGATCAATTCCTGCAAAAATATTATCCAAATTTTTGGGCAAAATAAGAATTTTTACAGGGCAATGGTTATGATATCAATTAGTTTGTGATCTGATCTACCGACAACTCTTGGGTCTGTAACTATTGAAAATGCTTGCTAAATGTCTAATGTTTTTTGATGCAATTGCCCCGATGTCAATTTCTTTCAAGCTTGCGTTTGGCAGGTCTGTAGTATATATTATAAGTGTAGC
>JASFBJ010000332.1 GCA_030149585.1 Desulfobacterales bacterium
CACCTCTTCAAGAATAGTTTCATTTATTTTTTATTATTATTCCAGCCGGCAAAGATTCACCAAAGACTGATTGAGTTTCCTGCTTTTTAAGAGGTGTGGCCTTATGTAAAATTTCCTTGTATGATCCTGGAATGCTGTTTGTTGATAACCATTTAATAATTCGTTCTATCAGGGCAGGATCAAGATCCCGAACCCTGTCATTGGTTCGTCTGGCCATTTGAATAATTGCAAGGCCCACTGGCTTTGGATCAGACCATTTTTTTGATAATAATTTTTCGATCCATGCGGAAACTTCATTTTTGCCGATAACTCTATCTATGGAACCATAAAAAAGTTCCCGTGCTCCGATTCTTGAAAGAGCCCAGAAATGCTGAGCTACCGGTTTTTTTTGATTGATTTCCCCTAGCAACAAACGACCCCATCTAATTTTATCTTTGATCTGGAGCTGTTCCATATTGGCCAGCGCCATCCAGATTTCAAGCCTTTCCTGCGGGGAAATTCGTGTCCCACTGCCTTTTTTCGGAGTTATTATTCTGGTTAAATCCTGTGAAAATTGACGTTGATGGCCGGCTTGCAATCCTCCGGCAACTCTGCGCCACATTATCCACCATTCGGTTCTGGCCTGAATCTTTTTTTCATAAATCAACCCCTGATTATAGATTTGCCACAGCTTTTTTATTCGCTGCTCATCAAAACCATCACCAAAACCAGGACGCAGAAAAAATCCGATCAGATTCAGCCACCGGATTTCATGATTTAAAGAAAGATTACGCTGCTTCATAAGATCAAGTAGCTGATCTGCCAATTTGCGAATCAATCCTAACGGCCATTTTTCACGAGGTTTTTCAATCAGTCTGGTCAGTGTTTTTATTAATTTATCTAAGTCTTCAGTTCCTTTTGAATTTTTAAACGCATTATCAAGTGTCAGACAAAGTTTATCAATCAATTCAGTATCAAAAATTTCCTCATCCTTTATGACAGTCTCTGAATCAGAACCTCTAAGTTGAAAATTCAGATGCCAGCGATGCCTGCTGACCTGGGACTTGCACCATAATTCCAGAGTGCCGACTTCAGAATAAAATCCTCCCACTTTAACCGGTATTAGAGTTTTAACACCTTTTTTCCCAAATTTAATAACTGTCTGAAGAGGCGCTAAACGGGTAAAAGAATCATTAATTTTGATTAGATCACCACATTTATCACCAGAACGAAAGCTGGAACTGTACAGATTAATATTGACCTGATGGTTTGCCAGAACCTCAAAGGCATGGTGGGACAACTCGATTTTACTGCCCTCCTCCAATCCTCGTTCAACAAGGCAAAGTGCTGTTTTGAGATCTTGCTTTTTTTCTGATTCTTCAGATTTTGTAAACTGCTTCTCAACCTCTAAATAAATTGTGCGGGGACTGCCGCTGCCTACTCGCACACCTTTTCCGCTTTTTACCAGGCCATAATAGGCAGCTCCTCTGGCCACTGCAAGATCAAGATCAGGATTGGATAAAACCACCGGCCTTTCATCAGTGTTTTTCAAGCATTTTCTAATTGAATGCTTGATTCTTTCTCGAATTACAGCAGGTTTTAAAGTGCCCCCATTAAAAAGAATAAGGTCAGGGACATGGTCTTTTTTTCCTGTTGCCTGACTAATCCGGGATTGATGTTTTTTTAAAAAATTTATCAGATGCCTGGTAATAGCCTGATCTTTTTCATATGGCAGACCTGATTCAGCTATCTCTCTGTCTTTGGGAGGTGAATATTCAGCAGAACTCTCAATTAAAGGAAAAAATTCATCCAGAATAATTTTTTCAACTGTATTGCGTTGGATTTGAGTTGAAATTGTGCCGGCTATCAGGCGGCTGCCTGAGCCCATCAAGGTTATTCTTTTTGATTCAAGTCTGCCTTCAAATATCTCTTCTTTAGCCTGACGGCACTGGTGGCAAAGGGATTTCCACTTATCGTGGTTTAAATTCAGCTTTTTTTTTCCAACCTTTTTTTCAACATATCCAGCTAAGGCAAGATCAATATTATCCCCGCCTAAAATATGGTGGTCGCCGACTGCAATCCTTTCAAAACGCGGACTGCCGTCAACCTCTCTTAATATGATTAAAGTAAAATCAGTTGTTCCGCCACCCACGTCGCAAACCAGAATAAGCTGACTGGTTTTTACATAATCGTTCCAGTTTTGTTCATGACGCACCAGCCAGCTATAAAATCCAGCCAAAGGTTCTTCCAGCAGGATCACATCCTGCAGCCCGGCCACATTTGCAGCCTGCAGAGTTAAATCTCTGGCAACCTCATCAAAAGAGGCCGGCACCGTTAAAATAACAAGCGCGTTTTCAAGCAGATATTCTTCCTCTTTGGCCATATTAATATTCCAGGCCATTTTAATATGTTTCAAATAAGCGGCTGTTGCTTGAATCGGTGATATCTTAAGTACATCCTCAGAAGAATTCCATGGTAAAATGGGGGACAGGCGGTCAACTCCTGAATGACAAAGCCAGCTTTTGGCAGAAGAAATTAATCTGGCCGGAACTTTTGCCCCGTGATCTCTGGCAAAAGCGCCCACAAAATTTTTATCTTGTCTGGAGCGCTGGGCAATCTTCCAGGGAGCAGCCATAGCTTCTTTTGTAATATCATACTCACCTGGAATATAAAGAAAAGAAGGTAAAACTGATAAACCGGCAAATTCTCCAGGACCGATCAACTGGGGGACTTTGAATATTCTGGTTTGCTTTATTTCCTTTGAATCGTTTGAATTATTTTCAAGATCAATATAGGAAACCGCACAATTCGTGGTTCCCAGGTCAATTCCAATAATATATCGGCTATCAAAGTTCAAAAAAAATTACCTCCAAACATACGGTTATTGAATTTCAACCTCGGCAGGAGAAAGAATCGATGGGTCCTCTTTTTCAGATAAAGTCGGGAGATTAAATTTTTTAACCATCCATCCTTTATGCTGTAATATTCCTTTAAATGGAGGCTCACCAATCACATTTCCAAGGAGCTTGATTTGATTTTTATCAAATCCTTTCTCAATTATTACTGTCTCGTCTTCTTCAGAATTTATTATCGCGCTGATTGAAAGATATTTTTTCATAGCAGTGTTACAATTTTCATGAATATTTCGGACAGTAGCTCCAATCTGTTCATCCTCATAGAGGTCAAGATCTTCCGCCAAAAAATCAACAAACCTGCCCTCACGCTGAAAAATCCCTAAAAGATGAAGAAAATGGCGCTGGTTATTCTTTTTTTGCTGTGTTTTATCTATTTTAAAACCCTGTTTTTTTGTAGTTCTGTTTGAATTCATTTCTTCTTTTGCCGAAATAAAGGCTTTAACAGCTATCTTTTTTAAAAAAAGCCACTGAATAAGACCTAAAATAATAAAAGCTCCGGCTGACCCAAATATAATATATAGATTTTCATTATTATTCAGAGCAGCTATTTGCTCCGGGCCAAGGGTGCGAATACATAATAAAAACAAGACTACCATAGCTATGCCATAGTAAAAAAGATTGAATAATACTATTAGCAGAAAGTAGCGAAAGGAAATTTTTTTTTTAAACATCTATAAATTACTCCATTATATTTGATAAATAAGATATAGACCGTCACATAAATAATTTCACTGCGTTATCGGTCGGAGATATACTATTA
>JASFBJ010000333.1 GCA_030149585.1 Desulfobacterales bacterium
GGACAGATTTCAATGCAGCAATAACAGCGAATGCAGTCTGTATAATTAAATCTGATTCCTTTAATATTATAGGTAATCGCTTTAGCCGGGCAATAATTCCAGCATTTTCCACAGAGAGTACAAATCTTATTATCAGCAACTGGCCGCTGAATCAAATGCCTTCGAAAAAACTGATTCAATGAAGGCGGCCCAAAAGAAAGTTCTCCTAATTCAGGAAACTTGAAATCATTAATAATGGTAAAATCACCATTTATATGAGCCTGTCCGTCAAATACTCCCAGTTTTCGGGCCTGATCACAAGTCAACAGATCTTCCGATTTAAGCCCCAGAAGGCTGCAAATGGCAGTATCCACCGCAAATGCATTATCACCGCCGATTAAAAGGCCTAATTCTCTTGGCAGACCACTTTTACCGGGCCCCTGGCCTTCCATTGCCAAAATCCCATCCACAATCGTCACCAATGGACTGACCTTTTGGCAAATACGCACCAGCAAAGAGGCGAACATCTGTCTGTCAACTCCTGCTCGAAGATGCCATTGCGGTTTTCTAACACCTACCACACAGCCAAATAAATTTTTTACTCCAAGAGTTAAAAGCATTTGAGCGTGGGTTTTTAATTTAGCCAGATTAATCACCAGATCGGCTTCCAGAGCATCTTTGGCAAGCTCTATGGTGCCAAAAGGTTCTCCTATATCAACCTTTATAGATTCCCTGAAAGGTTTCACATTAACTGCCAGATCAGCAAGTGCCTCTTTATATCCTCCGCGCTTGAGAATTTTATGAAAGGAACCAACCGCCTGGCTGTCTGAAATCTGTACTGCAGCTCCATGATCCAGGGCATATTCAGCTACCAGTCTGACCAGGACAGGATGAGTTGTGATCCCACTTTCCGGTCTGGCCGGAGAAAGCAGATTGGGCTTTATTAAAACCCGATCATTTTTGCTGATCCTGCCGCTTGCAATAGTATCCAGCATCTCAAATACGATGGGTTTTAAAAGTTCATAATCATAATCAGCTTTTTTTATGATAACCTTGCTCGTAATGCTCATTGCTCACCCAAAAACCGCAATTTATAACCTTTTCAAGATATACAGTAAAAATTTTACAACCTCTTTGCAGTATGGTATAAGTAAAATTATTTTTACAGAATTTATTAAGATATTATTGCCGGACCCATTTATCAAGTTAATTTTATCAGGCTAAAAATCAAATAGTGTCTCTAATCTCGGAAAAATCACTTATAAAACGGATCGGACGGCAGGTCAGGGGTAAAAACCATTTATTTTTTATTGGCACTCCGCCTGGTTTTGAAATGATCTGCTTAAAAGAGCTCAAAGCATCCTCTGTCGCCGGCAAACATGCAATTCCCGTAAAAGGAGGGATTGAGTTTGAGGGACGTTTGACAGATTGCTATTCGGCAAACCTGGAGCTGAGAACGGCCAATCGAATTTTAATGCGAATTACATCTTTTAAAGCTACCAATTTTCACCAATTATTAAAAAAAATCATGAATACCCCCTGGGAGCTTTATCTATTTGCACAAACCCTGGCTGATATCAAAATAACCGCTCATCACTCCCGCCTGTTTCACACAAAAGCAGTGGCCGATTATATTGCTAAGGGAATTGCAAAGCGCCTGGAAAAATTCGGCATCACAGCTTCAACCTCTTTTCCTCAAAACCTGTATGTGCGGATTATCGCAGATCAGTTTTTTATATCCTTAGACAGCACTGGAAAACCGCTTTACCAGCGAGGACTTAAACAAAATTCATTTCGCGCGCCAATACGCGAAACTTTGGCCGCGGGTATTCTTAAAATCACGGGTTTTTCAGAAACACGGCCGCTTTTAGACCCCATGTGCGGTTCCGGTACATTTTCAATAGAAGCTGCTATGCTTGCGAAAAATATCGCTCCTGGTCTTTTCCGAGATTTTGCTTTTTCCAGATGGCCTGTTTTTAGCCCTCGCGGCTGGGCATATTTAAAACAACAAGCTGAAAATACAATCAAATCTTTTGACCATCCTTTAATCCATGCAGCTGATGAAAACCAGAATGTCTGCCAGGCTTTAAATGAAAATCTTGATAATCAGCAATTATCCGATGCTGTTAATGTTTATTGCGTAAATTTTCTTGATTTTTCTCCCAGGACTATGACAAATCAACCGGGGCTTGTTGTGCTTAATCCTCCATATGGTAGGCGAATTGGTACCAAAGATGAAAGCAGAAAACTTTTTTCAGAAATATTTCACAAGCTTCAAAAGGATTATTCTGGATGGCAGGTGGCCCTGCTGATTTATGACAGACTGGTTTTGAAACAAATTTCATTTAAATATTCCATCCGCCCTATTTTTCATGGTGGATTAAACCTGAGGCTTATAACCGGCAGATTATAAAAATAATTTAACTCTAAACTTTTACTCTTATTCCTTTATGGTGATCTATCCATTATGAAAACAGAAGATAAATCTTTAAACTTAAAGCAATCATCATTTTTTAAAAATGATTATAATGCAGCGTCCCTTGAAGTTTTAAAAGGGCTTGATCCAGTCAAGCGCCGCCCTGGAATGTATACTGATACAACCCGGCCCAACCATCTTGCTCAGGAAGTTATCGATAACAGTGTTGATGAAGCAATAGCGGGCTTTGCAAATCAGATTGATGTGACTCTGTTTAAAGACGGTTCTCTCGAAGTTATAGATAATGGTCGGGGCATGCCAACCGATATTCATCCTGAGGAAAAAATCAGTGGAATAGAAGTTATCATGATCAAATTGCACGCTGGAGCAAAATTTTCCAATAAAGATTACCGCTTTTCAGGAGGGCTTCATGGTGTTGGTGTTTCTGTAGTTAATGCTCTTTCAACCAGGGTTGAAGTTGAAATAAAACGAAACGGGCAAATATATCAAATGCCTTTTAGTAATGGGGAAAAAACAAAAGAACTGGAAATTACCGGCAAAGTAGGAAAAAAAAATACAGGTTCCAGAATCAGGTTCTGGCCAGATCCACAATATTTTGACAGCCTGAATTTTTCTTTATCCAGATTAAAACATAACCTGCGAGCCAAAGCCGTGCTTTGCCCTGGATTAACGATGACCTTCCACGACGAACTCTCAGATGAAAGGCAAAAATGGCAATATGAAAACGGAATGCAGGATTATCTTATTGAAAAATTAGATAATACAGAGCTTATCCCTGATCTGCCATTTGTGGGTGAGTTTAATTCTAAGGATGAGACAGTTTCCTGGGCGGTTATCTGGCAACCAGATAGCCGGGAAATAGTCGCTGAAAGCTATGTCAACCTTATTCCAACTCCATTAGGGGGAACCCACGTAAATGGTTTCCGGGCCGGGTTATTGGCCTCAATTCGTGAATTTTGCGAATTTCGCAAACTAATCCCAAGGGGCATTAAACTGGCGCCGGATGACATCTGGGAAAAATGCCGATACATCCTTTCTACAAAAATGATTGATCCCCGCTTTAGCGGACAAACCAAAGAACGCCTATCCTCTCGCCAATGCGCCTCTTTTATCTCAAATGCTGTAAAGGATGCCTTTGGTTTGTGGCTTAACCGCCATACTGAATACGGTGAAAAACTAGCTGAAATGGCTATTAATAATGCTCGCCAACGAATTAAAGCCAGTAAAAAAATA
>JASFBJ010000105.1 GCA_030149585.1 Desulfobacterales bacterium
CTCCGACCGATAACGCAGTGAAATTATTTATGTGACGGTCTATAAATTCCAAAGTGCAATCAATATGTCCATACTTAGAAAATTCATACCTGACTTTTCAATTTTTCAAAAATTGACAAAGACTCATGTAAAGCGGCTGGTCAATTTTCAGCGGTTGTGGCAGAGAACGGTTTTGATGACGGCGGGTGTCTCCCTTATTCCGCTTATATTCATAACAATTATTGATTATAATGTTACACAGCACTCTATTGAATCAGAATTTCTTTTACGTACATCCCGTGTTGTCTCCAACACTCGCAGGACTATTTCGTTTTTTCTCAAAGAACGCAGGTCATCACTGAATTTCATTGTATATGATAATAATTTTGAGCTGCTGAAAAATCCAAATCGGCTTATTGAGATTCTGGAAAATTTGAAGAAGGGCTTTGGCGGTTTCATTGATCTTGGTGTAATTGATTCAACCGGCAGACAAATCAATTATGTTGGTCCATATAATCTTCAAAACAAAGATTACAGCGGGCAGGAGTGGTATAAGCATGTTGTGGATCAAAAGTTGTATATCAGTGACATATTCCTGGGCTACCGCAAAGTCCCGCATCTGGTCATTGCAGTCAAACATGTTTTGCCTGACGGCGCATTCTTTGTTCTTCGCGCCACGCTGGATATTGAACCCTTTGAAAACCTGCTTTTCGAACTCGAAATGGCTGGTTCAGGAGATGCATTCATTATAAACCAAAAGGGGATATTGCAGACACCATCCAGGTACCACGGCAAGATCCTGGAGAAAGTATCTTTAGGGGTTCCGGCTTTTTCTTCAAAAACCGAGGTGTTTGAAGAAAAAAGTCCAACAGGTGAAAATCTTATCATTGGTTATAGATATATCGAGGAAACCCCATTTTTACTGATCATCGTGAAAAAGAAAGATGACCTGATAAAATCCTGGCAAAAAACGCGCCTACGACTTTTTGTATTTCTTTTGGTTAGCATTATTTTGATTCTGGCTGTTACTCTAAATAGCACTACCCATTTGGTAAACCGGATTTATAATGCAGATGAAAAACGGGTTATGGCGATTCACCAGGCGGAATATGCCAATAAAATGGCGTCTATCGGACGATTGGCTTCCGGCGTAGCGCATGAAATAAATAATCCGCTGGCCATCATCAACGAAAAAGCCGGTCTGATCAGCGACCTGTTTACCTTTAAAAAAACGTATGCGTATGACGATAAATTATTGGGTCTTGTGGATTCTATCATTTCATCCGTGCAAAGATGCGGCAGAATAACCAAACGGCTTTTGGGCTTTGCGCGACAAATGGATGTGGATATAAAGCTCATAAACTTGCAAAAAGTTATTCGCGATGTTCTTGGCTTTCTGGAAAAGGAGGCCGAATACAGATCCATTGAGGTTGCTGTAAATGCTGATGGAATCCCCCCTTTTAAAACCGACCAGGGTAAACTGCAGCAAATTTTTTTAAATATAATAAATAATGCCTTTGCAGCCATGGATGAAGGAGGTCATCTGGATATCACAGCAAAATGCGAAAATAATGATCATGTTTTAATCACGATTTCCGACGACGGGTGTGGTATTCCTCAAAAAGAAATAGAACATATTTTTGAACCGTTTTTTTCTACCAAGACAGGGCAGGGCGGGACAGGGCTTGGGCTGTCCATTACATACGGTCTTGTTCAGGATCTCGGTGGTAATATCAGTGTCACAAGCATGGGGGGAAAGGGAACGTGTTCTACGTGTTTTACAATCACGTTGCCCCTTCAAATGTGGAATAAGAAAGGAAAAAAGCATGAGGGTATTACTGGTTGATGATGAGAAGGAGCTTGTCTCCACCCTTGCAGAAAGGCTGGAAATTCGGGGGATCAATGCCGACTGGGTACTAAGCGGAGAAGAAGCATTAGCACTGACTGAAAAAAAATCTTATGATCTCGCAGTTCTGGATATAAAAATTCCCAGAATCAGCGGTATTAAGCTAAAAAAGAAACTACAGGAAAAAAATCCGAATATGAAATTTATTTTCATGACCGGCCATGCTTCTGAAAATGATTTCAAGGCCTGCTCAATAGAAATGGGGCCGGAATTTTATCTGGTTAAGCCGGTTGGTATCAAAACTCTCATAAAAAAAATGAACGAAGCCCTTAAAATACAGGGGAGTGTATTATGAAAGCTGAATCAGACATTATGAGTGAATCCTTGCTTCAATTTTTTGGAAATGTGACAGCCTCTATTTCTCACGAAATTAATAATGTTTTAGCCATTATCAATGAGAATGCAGGGCTTTTAGAAGATTTCATACTCATGGAAGACAAGGGTATACCCATTAACAGGGAAAGGCTTAAAACCCTGGCCGGGAAAATAACAACCCAAATCAAACGAGCAGATAATGTTGTAAGGAATATGAACAAATTCGCCCACAGTGTGGACGAATCTATAAAACGTATTGATTTGTGTGACTTGCTTAAATTAATGGTGACGATTTCAAACAGGTCTGCCTCTATGCGGGGTGTTAGCATTGAACTGAATACTCCTGAGAACCCCGTGTTTATAACAACAAATGAATTTTTTCTGGAAAACTATTTGTGGTCGTGTCTTGATTTTACCATGGATGCCGTTGATGAGAATAAATCGGTCGTAATAAATACTGAGGATAGTGAGAATTGTGTAATAATCCGTTTTTCCCGGCTTAAGGGATTAAAGGATACAAGTAAAACAACGGTTTCCCAGGTAACACGCCTGCAAGACGGCTTGCTTGGAGCACTTAAAGGGAGGTTGACAACTGACACGGAAAGCGGAGAAATTATTCTTATTCTACTTAAAGATATTAACCGACCGATAACGCAGTGAAATTATTTATGTGACGGTCTATATTAAATATCTGCTGCATAATTCAGTATAAAAAACGGACGTCGATATTATGATAAAAGCAATAACCATTTTATTAAAGGAGGGTTTAACATGAACATTCGAGTATTGATCGTTGATGATGAAGAAGAATTCGTTGAGGCATTATCCGAGCGTTTAACCATGCGGGACTATGATGTAACTGCATCTCTGAGCGGTGAAGAGGCAATCCAAAAGCTAATAGAGTATAATTTTGACGTTGTGATTTTGGATGTGTCCATGCCGGGTATGAGTGGTATAGATGCGTTGCGTGAAATCAAAAGAATAAAGCCTTTAACAGAGGTAATCATGCTGACAGGTCAAGCAGCAGTTAAAACGGCCATTGACGGGATGAAACTAGGAGCTTTGGATTATCTGTTTAAGCCTTGTGAAACTGAAGATCTTATTGCAAAAATCAACATGGCTCAAAAAAGAAAAGCCGAGCAGGAAGAACGCATTCGGGACGCCAAAGTAAAGGATATTATCTCGTCGCCGATGTCTGTTCTAAAATAGAATTAATATACAGGTTAGTGTGTTTTTGTATTGATAATTTTAAAAAATTAACGATAAGATTTTTTCTGTGGAGAATCATATGGAAGGCAGGCTGAATAGCGACCAGGCCCTAAAAAAATTGATGGACGGTAATAAACGGTATATTTCCTCAAGATCAACTCATCCCAATCAGACGCGTGAACGACGGATTGAGTTAAAAAATGGGCAAAATCCTTTTGCCGTTATACTGGGTTGTTCGGACTCCAGGGTGCCCCCGGAGGTAATCTTTGACCAGGGTCTTGGGGATCTGTTTGTTGTTCGAGTGGCAGGAAATATTACCGGCGGAAATGTTCTGGCAAGCATTGAATACGCAGTTACCCATTTAGATATTTCGCTGGTTGTTGTTCTCGGTCATTCTGATTGTGGTGCAATAAAAAGTTGCGCAAGCAATGCTCATTTTGAAGGAAACCTTCACGATTTGGTTTCAAAATTAGAACCAGCTCTTGAAAAAGCAAGGAAAATGCCCGGTGACCTAATTAATAATGCTGCAAAAATAAACGCAAAAATGGTTGCTGAAATATTATCATCGTCAGTGCCATCCGGGCGGGTTGATACTGAGGCTCTGAAAGTTGTTGCTGCCTATTATGATTTAGATAACGGAAACGTAGAATTTCTTTAGAGATATTGGGGGTCGCAGTTAACTGAAGTTTCTAAATCAAGTAAATATTCTTTCCGCCATATTCCCCCGACATATCCTGTCATTTTTCCATTTTTACCAATTACTCGATGACAGGGAATAATAATACCTATTCGATTATCTCCATTGGCTTTGGCAACCGCTCTGACAGCTTTAGGGTTGTTAATCGCAATTGCCTGGTCCTGGTAGGAGATTGTTTTTCCATATGGTATGGCTAAAAGTGCATCCCATACAGCCTCTTGAAATTTGGTGCCTTTTATATCCAGCGGCACATCAAAGGTTTTTCTGGAGCCACTAAAATATTCTTGTAATTCAATGTTAAGTTGAATAAAAAATTGACTGTCGCCTTTGGCCAAATCAGCAGAATAATATTTTTTTAAGCGATCAAGTTGCGTTTCCAGCATTTTTCTATCCATAAACTCCAACATACAAATACCAGTAATCGTTGCCCCTGCTATCATTGTGCCAAATGGTGTTGGAATTTTGGTAATGCTAATGGTGCTTTTATTCTTTTTAAAAGTAGCTATAGCTTTAATATTTTCCAACTCTTTTTTAACCGTTCAATTTTTTCTGGCTTCCAATCATATTTTATATTTTCAGATTACATTTTTTTATATTTAAGTCAAGATTCCATTAAAATTGCCGACTTATTTTTGGGAAGACTTGGGGGATACGCATCCAGGTCTTCCCAAAAGTTCTTCCAAAAGAAGCGATCTACATCAGACCAGGCAGCCATAATGAAAGCCAGGGAAAAAGGATTACAATAAATAATCCAATTATTTCACATGCATAAAAAGGTATTACTCCGGCAATGACATCAGCTAAGGTTATATCAGGGGCAATTCCTTTGAGCACATAAAGATTTAATCCCACAGGCGGAGTTTCAACAGCCATGTTGATATTTACCATTAGCACAATACCAAACCACACACCGTCAAAACCAAGCCCGGTAACCACAGGATATGCCAGTGGTAATGCTATAACCATCATCGAAACCGCGTCCACAAAACAACCTAAAATCAGGAAAAATACGTTTAGCATTAAAATAATGCCCAAAGGCGACATATTAAAATGTAAAACCCAGTCAGTAACAATTACCGGTATTTGATAGAGAGCCATTACATAGTTAAAAAGGCCGGCTCCAAGTAATAGAAAAAAAATCATTACTGTAACCCGGAGGGTATCTCCTAAAATTGCAGGCAGATCTTTGATCTTTAAGGATTTATAGATAAGCATAACAACTGCAAGCGAAAGCACCATTCCAACGGAACCAGCTTCGGTGGGAGTAAAAAAACCCAGGTACATGCCGCCTATTACAATTGGAATTAATAGTAAACCCCATATGGCAGCTCTGACACTGGCAAATTTTTCTTTCCAGGTACACGCCTCCTCCTGAACCGTAATATCGCCCCGCCAGGCCCGGATTGCAATCAAAAGGCAGTAAAGAAAAGCCAGAAGAAGTCCAGGAATTATTCCGGCAATAAACAGGGCTCCTATGGACTCACCGGTTAAGGCTCCATAGACAATCAGGGGAACACTCGGTGGAATCAGCATGCCAAGTCCTCCACCGGCAGATAAGGCCCCAAGGGTAATTCTTTTGGGATAACCCCGAGCGCTCATTTCAGGATAGGCGACCAAACCCACTGTAGCCGCTGTTGCAACACTTGTTCCGGAAAGAGCGGCAAAAAGCGAAGAAGCGCCAATCGTAGATATTCCAAGACCCCCGGGCAGTCGACGAAGCCACTTGGCCGCAACATCAAAAATCAGGCCGCCGACTTTGCCTCTTTCCATGGTAATAGCCATAAAGATAAAAAGTGGAATACAAATATAAATAAAATTATTACCATTTTCCCAAAAATGAAGTGCAAACTGATAGAGCCCCGGCATGCCGCGTTGAAACATGATTCCAATAATGCCCACAGCGCTTAGAACAAAGGCAATTGGAACTCCAGCTGCAAAAAATAAGAGCATAACTGCTAATAGAACGGTAATCTCAAATCCCATGATTTAATATTCCTTATTAATTTTCAGGATTTCCTTCTCTATTGGAAAGCCATCTTATATCATTATAGATTTGCTGGAATAAGGTTAGAGAAAGCAAAACAGCGCCAATAACAGTTGGTATCTGTAACCAGTAGACTGGATGCAAAAACTCTTCAGTTGTCATCAGTTCCAGTGTATAACTGCGATTTGTCATTACACAGCTTTGCCAAACCAGTATAAGAGAGATAATCAGAGAGACGGAATATGCTCCTACCCTGGTGATTATACGCCAGGTTAAAGGAAGATAACCAGTGAGGATATCTACACACACATGTCCCCTGACTTTTTGAGTATATGCCACCCCAAACCAGATCATAAATAATTGACAGTATATCAGAGTATGAAATGTCCAGGTGGTGGGATAACCAAGTTTGCGTACAATTACTTCATAAAATCCGATAGGGCCCAATAGAAAAAGTAATCCGGCAGCCAGCCAGAAACTCGCGGATACAAGACGATCCACGCCTTTGAAAATTGAATCCATAATTGACAGTTTTTTTCCCATAAATCTTCTCCAAAATAATTTGAAAAACAGGGGTAAATAAATTATAAAAAATTATAATACAGCCATTAACTATTATCCATTCAGAAATATTTATTTCTGAATGGATAATAGTTATACTATTTTAATCGATCTATAATGGCTATAATTTGAGGCCCGACCTTTGGATTATCTTCAAGAAATTTTTTCTTTCCAGGTACACCCAAAGCCACCTGCCACTCCTTCCATCCCGGAGATCCAACTACAAGTTCATAAAGTGTAATTTTTGATTTCAGGAGAGCTATATTTGCTTTTGCTGCTTTTTTAACATCTTCGGCAGTAAACTCTCTGGCTTCTTCCGCTACCTGTGCAATTATTTTTTGGGCTGCCGGTTCCATTTTTTCCCACACAAAACGGTTCGCAACAATTGGAAATGGATGGGCGGGCCGGCAACCTAAATTCGGCATGGCCAGAACATAGTCACAAACTTCCATCCATTTGCGGTGAACCACACTGCTTATACCACTCATGGCGCCATCCAGAACTCCTCTTTGAAGCCCGATATAAACTTCCTTTGAAGACATTACCACAGGCGCGGCTCCATTAGCCTTGAGTCCGGCAACCAGACTTCTGTCATAAATCCTCAGTTTTAAGCCTTTGACATCCCCAGGTTTTTTAACCTGTTTTTTAGCTGTGACCATTGCCTCTATATCACCATAATAGGCATAACTCAGGAGTTTTCCACCTTTGGCAAATAAGGTTTTACCAAAAAGTTCAACTGTCTCCTGGACAAATTCCGCTGTAGATACTGAAGGGGGAATTAAAAAAGGTACTTCAAAACAGGACATTCCCCTGGCATGCTTTCCCCAGGTATTGGCAGTAGATATGCCGAGATCACAGCCTCCCGACATTGTGGCCTCAGGAATTTCCCGGTCTTTAAACATAGACCCGCCGCCATGTACAATAATTTTAATTTTACCGCCGCTAAGCTCATCAGCCCGCGTTGCCATTAGATTTGCAGCCTTGGTTATTGTATGGCTTATAGGCATCTGGGTGGCCAAATGCAGGGTATATTTTTTTTTAACACTATCCGCCATAACAATTGACGTAAATCCAAAAATTATAAACAGACCTGTAATTAGAAATAAACCAGTTAGCTTTTTCATCAATACCTCCTTTAATAAGTGAATTATTATTTAATAATTATCGAATAGCAAACGGTTAACCTAAAAGCACCTCCCTTCATATGATAATTGGCTCTTAACAAGAAACAAAATGTCGGCAAAGATCATATATTTTATTTATTCATTTTTTAGCCAATAGCTCAAAAAACCATAAGCTAAATATTCACTAAATTACGTTTATTGAATTATATATAAAAATTACAATAAAATTTTGGCATTCTTCAAACTTGTTTTTTCCATATTATATTTTTGGTTCAGCAAATTCACCAAAAACGCCTTTTAAAGTATCAACAATCTCTTCTACTGAAACATAGGCTTTTACTGTTTCCAACAAAAAAGGCATCAGGTTTTGGTCCCCTTGAGCAGCTTTTTTAAGCTCTTTAAGACATCTGTCAGCTTTTTCATTATCCCTTTCCTGTTTTATTTTTTTTACATCAGCCTTTCTTTTTTCAACTATGGCTGGATCAGCCTGATGTATCTGAATTGCTTCATTATCTGCTTCTGATTTAAATTTATTTACTCCCACAAAGATTTTTTCACCTGACATTTTATTTTTAGTTTTTTCAAACGCAATCCTGGCCATTTCACTTTGAATAAAGCCGGTTTCAACAAGTTTGACCATGTCGCCTCTTTTTTCAAGAAACTTCATATATTTAACGATTTCATCTTCAATTTTATTAGTTAACCACTCCACATAATAGGACCCCCCCAAAGGATCTATTGTATTTGTAACACCGGATTCATAAGCAATTATCTGCTGGGTGCGCAGACCAAGTCTTGCTGTTTTTTCAGTGGGCAGCGCATAAGCCTCATCATAAGCCGGCGTAAAATACGATTGGGCACCGCCTAAAACTCCAGCCAAAGTCATAAGGGTCAGTCTGACAATGTTATTTTCCGGTTCTGCATGGCTTAACATATCTCCACAACCAGCAGAATAAACTCTGAACATCATTGATTTTGGATCTTTGGCATGAAATTGCTCTTTCATGATTTTGGCCCATAATCTTCGAGTAGCCCGAAGCCTTGCAACCTCTTCAAAAAGATTACATTGATTGGCAAATAAAAAGCTCAACCGAGAGGCAAATCTATCAACATCAATGCCTCTTTTAACAACTGCTTTAATATAAGTACCGGCATTTAATAAGGTAAAAGCCACTTCCTGAATAAGGCTGGCTCCGCCGCTGCGGTAATGCCCGCCTGAAATACTGATTGGATTAAAACGCGGGACTTCATTCATGCAATATTCAATTGTATCTGCAACCAAACGCAAAGATGGGGCAGGGGGATAAATATAGGTGCCTCGGGCAGCGTACTCTTTTAAAATATCATTTTGAATGGTTCCCCCAAGTTTTTTTCTGTCAACCCCCTGTTTATCGCCAACCGCAACATACATAGCCAGAATAACAGCCGCAATTCCATTAATTGTAAAAGACGTGGTTACCTTTTCTAAAGGAATACCATCAAAAAGGACTTCCATATCTCTAAGGGTGCTGACAGCAACGCCGACCCGGCCGCTCTCTTCTTCGATTTCCTCATTATCCGAGTCATATCCCATTTGAGAAGGCAGATCAAAGGCAACACTTAAACCGGTATTTCCCTGTTTAAGCAAATATTTATAACGTTTATTGGATTCTTCAGGAGTATCAAAACCAGCGTATTGGCGCATACTCCATAGCCGCCCGCGATACATGGAAGGGTATACTCCCCTTGTAAAAGGATATTCCCCTGGAAATCCTATATCTTTCTTATAGTCAATATCATCCACATCAGAAGGAGTATAAAGAACATCCACATTAGCTTCAACTCCGGTCAGCATAGGTTTTACATCTTTTTTATATGACTGTTTGGAAAGAACTTCTTTTTCCCACCTTTTTTTTTCTTTAGCAATTTCTTCTTTTTTTAACATTTTAATCACCTGTTATTTTTTTTAGATAATACCATATCCCTGATGTTCTCCAAAAATCTGTCTTAATGCATCACTCATCTCTCCAATGGTTGCGTATGTTTTAACTGCATCTATAAAAAAAGGCATGAGATTAATCGTTTCATCCCGGGCTGCTTTTTTTAATCTGCTTAATGAGTTTTTAACGGCAGTATTATCGCGTTCTTTACGCAACTTTGCCAGTTTGGCAATCTGGTGTTTTTCAGCTTCTTTTCGTTTTTGCGGATCGTAGGGGTGAGCCACTTTTCTTTCCGTCATTACTTCAATTTCGCCCTCTCCTTTAAAAGAGTTGGCGCCCACCATAATTTTATTTTTACTTTCCACATCCTTTTGCTGCCTGTAAGCAGCCCTGGCAATTTCCTGTTGCATCCATCCCTTTTCAATTGCAGCCAGTGAACCGCCCAGTTCTTCTATCTTATTATATATTTTCCAGGCATCTTTTTCAATTTCATTTGTTAGATTTTCAATATAATAAGATCCAGCCAAGGGATCCATTACTTCACCAAGTTTTGCTTCAAACTGAATAATGCGTGCTGCATCCCGTTGAAGCTGCCATGCCTCGTCACTATGTCCAAGACCCAGCGGTTCATCCCAGGGAAACCCCGTGCCGCTGCTGGGTGTTCCGCCAACCAGAGCAGCAGCTATTCCGCCAATAACTGAGCGCGTAAGATTATTTAAGGGACGTTGAATAGTATAATCCGACTCAAGAGTGCGGGCTAAAAGATTTGTTTTCATCATCATGGTTCTTTTGCTTTTAGCATTAAATCTTTCTTTCATCATCCTGGCAAACATGCGCCGCAAAGCCCTGTTAGCCGCCACCTCTTTTAACATTTCAATGCTTCCGCCAATTCCCAGAAATGTAAACCGTCGCATAAAAACATCAACATCCAGGCCTGCATCAACTCCTAATTGAATATATGCTGCTGCATTGGCAAGCAGAATTCCAATAGCTTGTTCCCGGGTACATCCGGCAAGGCGAATATGCGTACTGCAACAACTTAAATAATTTAATGAGGGTAAATTCTCTGTGCAATAGACCATGCTATCCCGTACAAGACGCATTGAAGGTCTTGGCGGAAATATTTGGGTGCCCCGTCCGACATACTCTTTCAAAATGTCGTTTTGAAGGGTTCCCCGCAATTTGGCAGGAGAAATACTCCTCTGTTCCGCAAGGGCAATATACATTGCCAGAATCATACTGGCAGGAGCATTAATGGTCCAGTTGGAAGCAATCTTGTCTATATCCCTGTCTCCTTGAAAT
>JASFBJ010000106.1 GCA_030149585.1 Desulfobacterales bacterium
GCCATTGGAATTAAAAGTTTTGCCTGAAGATCGGTTTCCAGAATAAGAGGAGTAAGCCCTCCGATTGTGCTGATGCTTGTTAAAAAAATAGCTCTGAAACGCCTTGCGCTGCCCTTTAATAATGCATCAATAAATGACGAGCCTTCCGCTAAATTCTCGTTTACTCTTTCGATTAAAACAATTGCATCATTAACTACCACGCCTGTAAGGGCGACTATTCCGAAAATACTCATCATGGAAAGGTTAATGCCCATCAAAAGGTGGCCGATTATCGCCCCAATGGCCCCAAAAGGAACTGTGAAAAGTATCACAAAAGGCTGTGCATAGGACCTGAATATAGTGGCAATGATGATAAATATTCCTAAAACAGCAAGGGGAAAGCCAACATAGAGGCTTTCAATCGACTCTCGAAATTTTTTCTGTTCTCCTTGCACAGATACCTTGAGCCCAGGGTATTTTTCTCTGAGTTCAGGGAAAAAATTGTTGGAAAGCTGTCCTATTATCTCTGTTGCGTTGGCAGTTGCAGAGTCAACCCCTGCGCTGACCATGACTCTTCTTATGCCGTTTGTACGCATTATCTTGGAAAAACCCGGCCCATACGTAATCGCGGCAACTGATAATAGAGGTATTTCATGGCCTTGTATTGTTCTAATCCTGACTTTATTAAGGTTTGACACACTTTTTCTTTCATCACCAGTATAGCGTATCTTCACACGAATATCATCCTTGCCCCGCTGAATACGAACTGCCTCACCTCCATAATAACCTTTATGAACCTGTTTTGCCAGATCGCTCACTGTAATGCCAAGAGCCCTTGCTTCAGGCTTAAGCTTAAGGCGTATCTCATTTTTACCCATGGAGAAATCAGATCTAACCTGATATACTCCGTCAAACTCGCCAAGCCTTTCCTTTAGATCCTTTGCCCCTGAAAGGATATCATCCATATTTTTACTTTGCAGCCATACTTCAATGGGATCACCTGGCGGTCCTGCTGAAAGTCCTGTGAACACGAGTGATTTAATGCCGGGGATCAGACCAATTTCTTTTTCCCATTTAATCATAAGGTCTTTACTGTGGATACCCCGCTCTTCAGAATTAGTGATAACAGCCTGAACTCCGCCAAGATGAGGCCCCTTTGTGGGATACATTTCAAGATTCTGGCCCACTATGGTTATGCTGTCTTTAAGAAATGATTTTCCAGAGACAGTCTCTGTTTTTTCAGCCAGTCGTAAAAGCGCTTTTTCAATATGACTAACTGCCTGCTGCGTTGCATCCGAAGGAGTCCCGCTGGGTAATTCTACTGTTGCATTCATAATAAAACCATCTAGTTCAGGCAGTACTTCGAATTTCAGGATTCCTCCATTTATAAGTCCAATGGAAAGAAAGAGAATGCAAATGGCTGTGCAAAAACTCACATAACGCCAATAAAGTATTTTGCCAAGAAAAGGTATGTATATTTTTGAGACAAATATTTCCAGACTTGAACTTGTCAGGTTCTGTATTTTTTCAAGTCTCAGAAAAAGCCTGTTTTTTTTCTTTCCACCTGAATCAGGTCCTGGAAGATGACTCAAGTGGGCTGGAAGTAGCAGCATGCACTCCACAAGAGAAATAATAAGGCATGCAATGACTACAACAGGAAGGACATAAATAACCTTGCCCATTAGGCCGCCAATATAAAGAAGGGGAATAAATGTTACGATTGTTGTTATAACTGCCGCTAAAACAGGCAATCCAACTTCGCTTACACCATCTACAGCCGCATTAATGGCTGATTTTCCCATTTTGCGGTGAACAAAGATTGCCTCTCCAACAACAATAGCATCGTCTACAACTATTCCAAGGGCCATGATCAACCCGAAAAGAGAGATCATATTTGTAGTTCCCCCCGTTGCCCAAAGAATAGCCAAAGCACCTGATATTGATACGGGAATCCCCATGCCCACCCATAATGAGAGCCTTGCGTTGAGAAAAATCCAGAGCGTGATAAAAACGATAATAAGTCCGATTATTCCGTTTTTTATAAGAAGATCTATTCTTGCCCTTAGCATATCTGTAATATCGTAGAGAATATCGAAACTTATTTGAGCAGGAAACTCGGCCTGTTTTATTTTAACAAACCTGTGAATTGCCTTTGATATGGCAAGAGAGTCTTCCTCCGTTGTTTTGCTTATGGTGATAAAAGCCGCGCGTTTACCATTTACTGAGGCTGTTATGGGGTCATCTTCGAATCCATCGTCAATATGCGCAATTTGTCCAAGTGTAATCACTTCGCCTTCCGGATTTGCAAGAAGAATGATAGATGAAAGCTCTTGCCCTGTATATTTTCTTCCCATTGTTCTTATGCGAATCTCTTCGTTTTCAGTCCTGATTGTTCCGCCGGCAAGATTCAGACAGCTCATTTTTACAGCGTTTTCTACTGCTTCCAGGGTTAATCCATATTCTCTGAGATTTTTTTCCGATATCTCTATATGTATTTCATAATCTCTGACCCCAGAAGCCGTTACCTGGGTAATACCGTCAATTTGTAAAATTTCATCCTTTATTCTTGTTGTCCACTCTTTGAGCCTGTGCTCGGACATATCGCCTGAAAGATATAGAAGAAGGACTGGATCACGGTGCGTTAAATCTGTTACAGCGGGTTTTTCCGTACCAGCCGGAAAAGTGGAAATACCGTCTATCCTGCTTTTTATCCTGTCAAGAACCTTGGCGGTTTTATAGACTTCCTTGACTTCTATAATAACAGTTCCCCTGTTTTCACTGCAATAACTGGTGATTAGCTTTATCCCCTCAACTCCTTCAATGGATTCTTCAATTTTTTTACAAACACCTTCTTCCACCTCTTCAGGATCAGCGCCAGGATATGGAACCGCAATTGAAATCATGTCCAGAGAAATTTCAGGAAAAGTCTCCCTGATCATGTTTTTTGCAGCTAAACCACCTGCCAGAAAAATCAGGATAAGGACAATATTTGCAAAAACAGTATTTTTTGCAAAAGCAGCAAGTATGGACTTCATTAATTTTTCCCTCTGTTTTTCCCAGGTATGATTTCAAGAAGCGAGTTTTCAAGAGGAGCCACAAGACGGGTTATAATAACCTTGTCGCCTGGTTTAAGCCCTTTGGATATAAATATTTCTTCACCTGCTCTTCTTTCTGTTTTAACGGAAAGAGTTTTCAGCCTGCCGTTATTGGCGATAAAGAGTGTATTATCATAGCTCACAGCCCATCTGGGAAGGCGATAAACGTTTTTCATGGTTTTGCCTGGTATCATAATAGAACAAAACATTCCTTCAACCAGAGGGAGACCGTGTGTTTTTTGTCCTGCATGCAGTGCATCCTGAGAATTGACACGGATCGCAACACTTAGGGTTCTGGTTTTTCTGTTGAATTCCACTACCCTGTGAAGACGACCTTTCCATGGATTCTTATTTTTATTCTCTGTCCATTTAATAAGGCAATCCACGGGTTCAAGATTGTTAAACCATGATAGATTATCACCAGCCTTTTTTTTTGAAAACCTTAGCCATTTGCCGGCATCAATACTGTCAAGGGGAACAAGAATTTCCAGTATTGAGTCGTCAGCCATGGTAATTACAGGAGTACCTGGCGAAACATATTGCCATGGCTCAAGTGATACTTTTTTTATGCGACCATTAAAAGGAGCCCTGACAGTACATCTATCAAGATTAACCCCGGCAAGGGTCAGGTTGGTCATGGAAGAGGCAAGGCTGCTTTTTGCCTCTTGAATTTTGATAGGATAAATTTCAACGGCCTGGGCCATCTGATCAGCCTGATCCCGTACTGTATTAAAACTTCTTTCTGAAATATCTACTCCAGAGCTGGTTCCAATATCATCTTGCTCATAGAGGTGTTTAATTCTTTCATACTCTTTTTGGGCAAGATCGCGGTTTCTCGTCATGGTTTTCAGTCTGCTTTGGTCTGCGATAAATTGCTTATTAAGCCGCAAAACAGTATTCTCCCACAACATAACGGCAGATTGCGCCTGACTTACAGCTGCTTTATAATTTCTTTTGTCTATGATAAATAATATCTTATTTTTATGAATGATCTCTCCTTGTTCGAGCCTGTCATGAACAAAAATAATTTTCCCTGAAACCTCAGGCGCAATGGAAACAGTGTTAAGGGTTTTTATCTCGCCGTAGCCGGTAAGATAGACCGGAACATCCTCTGCATTCGCCAAAAGCACTTCCACTTTCAGAGAAGTTTCTTTACTGGGAATTTCTTCAGGAGGTTTTTTTATACCTGCTAAAAGTTTCATTCCAAGGAGGCCAAAAATCAAAATACCCAGACAGATTACAGACCTGACTATGATTTTAGACATAAGTTTTTCAATTTTCTTTTCCGCCATTAATTTTACTCCCAAAGAATTGATAAAAATTTGATGATATGATTTTTTTTTATTTAAACCTTTTTTATTTATCGATTTAAAATCTGGTTAATATCTGGTTAATTTAAATGGCCGTTTCTGCGTAAATCTATTTTATATTATTTAATAACAGTAAGTTAACATATATAATAGAGATTGATATGATGTCAATAAAGAATCTGAATATTTGATATAAGGGCTTCACTGAAAAATAAATTCACATCCAACCAATATTATTTACCCGCATTTATTTTTCAATATCGATTAAATTGCCCCTAAATAATTTCGATTTTTAAATAAATTACCTTGATTTATTTCTGAATCTAAAATATGGGAAAACCATGTACAGAAAAAAAATAGAATATCTTCAGGAATGGCGACATCGAATTGACAGGAAACCTTTAATTGTCCGAGGTGCGCGGCAAGTGGGAAAAACATGGTTAATACGTGAGTTTGGTCATGAATTTAAGTGTTTTATCGAAATAAATTTTGATGAAACACCTGAAAGTGCATCTCTTTTTTACACGAATAATATAAGTGAAGTCGTTCAATTAATTGAAGCGGAAAAAGGCATTAATATTATACCGGGTGAAACTCTATTATTTTTGGACGAAATTCAAAATGCACCTGAAATATTAACAAGATTGCGTTATTTTTATGAAAAACTTCCTGAGTTGCATATCATTGCTGCTGGATCTCTGCTTAATTTTTTATTTTCAGAAAGTCATTTCTCAATGCCGGTTGGCCGAATTGAATTTATGTTCCTCAGCCCTTTAAGTTATGAAGAATATCTTATTGCATCTTCAGCGGATAACCTTCTTGATTATATCAACTCTTTGACTTTAAAGAGCAGGATTCCTGAATCAATTCATAAAAAATGTCTGACTTATCTAAGAGAGTATTTCATTATTGGAGGCATGCCTGAAGCAGTCTATTTTTGGATAAAGCAAAAGGACATTATTCAGGTTCAACGGTGCCAGAATAATATTAGGCAAACATATGACGCAGATTTCAGTAAATATGGCAAAAAGGCTAACCCAGAGCTTTTAAGATTAGTATTTCGAAAGATTCCAAGGCTTATCGGGAATAAGATTCGTTATATCAATATAACCAAACATGAAAAGCCTGCAAATCTTTCTAAAGCAATCAAACAGCTTAATTCAGCCGGGATAATTACTTTAGTTTATCATAGCGATGGTAATGGAATACCATTAAATGCTCAGAGAAACGATAAAAAGTTCAAATCAATCTTTCTTGATATCGGGCTTTACTCCTCTGCGTTATCACTTCGATTAAGCGATTTGTCCAACTTTGAAAATATACTTGTCACGAATTCAGGAGCTCTGGCTGAACAGTTTATAGGTCAAGAAATATTAAATCTTGCCATGCCCTGGGAAGAACCGGAAATTAATTGCTGGCACAGGGAAAAGAGAAGCTCATCAGCTGAAATTGATTATTTAACAGCCATAGGAGCTGATGTTATCCCGATTGAAGTAAAAGCAGGCAAAACAGGCTCCCTGCGTTCTTTACATGTTTTTGCCTGTAGTAAAGGGTCAAAAATAGGATTACGTTTTAATATTGATTTACCATCAATAACAAAAATTCGTACAAAATTACCTGGATTTACTGAGCATGACTATTCGCTGCTTTCACTTCCTCTTTATATGGCGGAACAAACAAAACGGTTGGTTGATGACTTATTGAAAACGCTTTGACTTGTGTTTTATAGCATGGTTTACACTATTATTATGGATACTATTCATTCTACAGATATAAGCATTGAAGATCTTAAGGAAAAAAGAGAATATAGCCTGGCTCTTTCAGAACAGGCTATTCTTGAAAAGCCGGCCTGTTATCAGCAAATAAAAAAATTGCTGAACCATATAATTTCAAGCGATATTGATATTGATCAATATCATAAACTAGCTGATAAGCTTTCCAGATGTCTGATTCAAATGGGCACCAACACAATTTTTTATACATATTTTTATGAAAATATCGATCCGCTCGGACCCGGCAGTGTATTTTTTTTCCGCAGTCTATGCAAGGACTTGCTTGACCAGATTGATCAGCTTAACCATTGGCGTGCTCAAAAACGAAATATCTGTGTTATTGAATTAAAAGCTCATAAATAATGATTGAACAAAAAAGCCGGGGCTAGTTATTTCGTCCTCGTTCCTTACCCTGTAAAAAATAATGCCGAAGATTTTCAAGTTTTTTTGGGCCAATACCTTTTATTTGAAGCAAATCATCTGCTATTTGATATGGCCGTCCACTTATGATTCGCGCTGAAAGAACCGGGCCTATGCCATTGATAGACATAAGTTCTTCTTTTGTAGCATTATTCAAGCCAAACAAGATTTCCGGGAATTTGGATTTTTGAAATTTTAAAGGGCTGATATCCTTTGAAACAGAGTCGCGGTTTTTAAAATAAAAGGGTTCTGTTGAAAAATAAGCGAAAATCGGCAGGTGATCCGAATACCCCTTACCCAAATGTTTGCCCCTGCCTTTTTTGGTAATTTGCCAGCGGTAAATGGCTTTTTTATTGAACAGGTAATCTGGCTGGAATTTATTAAAGGAATTATCGCAATAAGAGATTCCTTTATTATCATAAAGTCCTTTGGACAGGATGATATTATCAGGGCTGCTCTTTTTTTTGAAAAATTTATAAGACCATCGCGATCGTTTATTGACTTCAAACCATAGATTATACATATACTCATTTTCAGTCTGCTCTATCAATATCTTTTCATTGACCATTTCAGAATTTTTGATAGTTTTCAGGATATGATTTATCCCTGTAATATCGCCGGTATTATTTAGCCTTCCTGAATTTCGGAATGTTTGATATTCATTATAATTTTCATTGAAATCACCTATCAGTATAAAGTCTGCATTTTCCTTTAGTTTGTTGATCTCTCTTTTAAGTGCCCTGGCATAGACTAATCTCATACTTTCCGGCCCCTGTTTTGATTTCCAGTGATTTATAAACAAGGTGATATAATTGCCATCAATATCAAGAATTATTTTAAGAATATTTCGTGCAGTTTCATTGTCAATCTTATTAACTACATGAATCTCTTTTTTCTCAATAATTGGAAATTTGGAGAGAACAGCACATTTTATGGGCGTTGTACCTGAGTCTGCAATTTCAAAAAAAGGGTAATCTACTCCAATGTCTTTGAGCCTGTTGCGTAGAGCAAGAAGGGATTTTTTTGACTCAACTTCCTGCAGGGCAACGATATCTCCGCCAAGATCTTTCAGCACCCTGGCAATATTGGTGTACTTTATATTTGCAATTTTCCTGGTCCAGCCATGGCCGGTATTTGGAATATATTTTGGATATTCTGCTCCATCTCTGGTAAGATCAAAAAGATTTTCCAGATTATAGGATGCAATTTTAAAGGTTTTCGCCTGTGTTGAGCTAATACAGCACAGCAAAAAAGGTAAAATTGATATAATTATCACTTTAATATTTTTTTTTATCATATATTTAATCACCTTTTTTTATGTTTTAATATTCAGTGCAATGTTTTCATGCTTGACAGCAAAAATCAAATATTACATTATAATAAATTATTTTAATATCAAAAGGTATTTTTATATGGAATATTTTGCAAGTATAACATCATCGCTGGCCTCTTTGGGCAGATCTGTTATTGAGCCTGTACAGCAAATGGGCAAAATTGCGATTTTTTTTTTCAGGGCATTTATCCATATTTTTTCATTTCCCCAGCAGCTATCTAAAATCATTGAGCATGTTTATTTTATTGGTGCGAAATCAGTCTTTGTGGTTTGTTTAACCGGCGCTTTTACCGGAATGGTGTTAGGGCTGCAAGGATATTATAATTTATCAAAATTTGGCTCAGAAGGGGCGCTGGGCGCTGTTGTTGCGCTTACTTTAATCCGCGAAATGGGGCCGGTGATGTCGGCAATTATGATAATCAGCCGGGCCGGCAGCGCCATGTCCGCTGAAATCGGAATCATGCGAATATCAGAGCAGATTGATGCTCTTTTTACAATGGATATTAATCCTGTACGATTTTTGGTGACGCCACGTCTGATTGCAGCTTTAATCAGTTTCCCCATTTTAACAGCGCTGTTTGATGTTATTGGAATTTTTGGCGGATATCTGACTGGTTCGCTTATGCTGGGGATTAATTCAGCGATTTATTATTCAAGGGTTAATTCCAGTGTTTTGATGGAGGATGTGAGTGGTGGTTTTATCAAGTCTATTTTTTTCGCTCTTTTTGTAATAACGATTTGTTGTTTTCAGGGGTATTATACCCATACCAGGAAGGATGGTTTTGGGGCCAAAGGTGTTGGTCTTGCAACTACCTCGGCTGTTGTAACCTCTTGTGTAATGGTTTTGATTGTGGACTATGTATTAACCTCATTTTTATTGTGATATCTATGGAACAACCGTTTATTAAATTGGAAAATGTGTGTAAAACTTTTGGGACGAATCAGGTTCTGCGCGGTATTAATCTAAGCATTTTTAAGGGCGAGATAACTACCATTATTGGTAAAAGCGGTACAGGGAAAAGTGTATTGCTAAAGCATATTATAGGGCTTTTAAGCCCTGATTCAGGAGATATTTTATTTGAAGGCCACTCCCTTCGCCTTATGCCTAAAAAAAAAAGAAAAGCCCTGAAATCCAAATTCAGTTATATGTTTCAAGGCGCGGCCCTTTTTGATTCCCTTACTGTATTTGAAAATATTGCACTGCCTTTAAAAGAGCGCTCTGTTTTAAAAAAGAATAAGATTAAAAAACTTGTGCTTGAAAAATTACAACAGCTTGATCTAAATGATATTGAAAATAAATATCCTTCCCAGATATCAGGGGGTATGCAAAAAAGGGTGGCTCTTGCCAGAGCATTGATTACTAACCCTGAAATTGTATTATTTGATGAACCCACCACTGGTTTGGATCCGATTCGAAAAAATGCAGTGCATCAAATGATTACGGATTATCAGAAAAAATTTGGTTATTCCGGCGTAATTGTCAGCCACGAGATCCCGGATATCTTTGATATTTCCCAGCGTATTGCCATGCTGGATCATGGCAAGATTGTTTTTGAAGGTTCTCCAGAGCAGATTCAAAATTGTGATACTGCGCTTGTCCGGCAATTCATTTCAGGACAGGAATAAGTGGTTCGACAGCTCAAACATTTAATAAAAATTGATAAATTAATACTATACAGAGAACGGGTCAGGAGAAAAAAATGAAGAAAACATCTATTGAAGTCACTGTTGGTGTATTTTTGCTAATCGGCATTCTTTGTGTAGGCTATTTGACAATAAAACTGGGGAAAATGGAAATATTCGGTGAGGATTATTATTTGCTCAAGGCACAGTTTGATTCAGTAACAGGCCTGAAATCAGGAGGTCTGGTTGAAATGGCGGGAGTTGAAGTCGGGCAGATTGACTCGATTATTTTAGATAGAGAAACACAAACTGCTATAGTAGAATTAAAAATTTATGAAAGCGTTAAATTGAGCGATGATGTGATTGCTTCTGTGAAAACTGACGGACTGATAGGTGATAAGTATATAAAACTATATCCAGGTGGATCAGATGATATTCTTGAACCAGGTGATATAATTTTTGAAACTGAATCAGCCCTTGATATGGAAGAAATGGTCAGTAAATATATTTTCGGTGATGTTTAGGGCTTTTAAAACTGCCATTTTTTGAAAATGTATATTCTAAATCTTTACAGGAGAAAAAGGATGTTTTTAAAAAGATTTATAGTTATTTGCTGCCTGTGCATATTCGGCATTACTCCTTTGTCGCTGGCGGCTGATCCTTTAGAGACTTTAAGGGGGCCGATTGAAGAGGTTATCAGACTCTTAAATGAACCCTTATACCATGACGCGGCTCTTAAGCAGGAGCAGCGGGATAAAATCTGGAAGACAATTCAAACTGTATTTAATTTTAAAGAGGTTAGTAAAAGAACTTTGGCCAGAAACTGGAAAAAGTTCAGCCCAAAGGAGCAAAATGAGTTTGTTGATGTTTTTTCAGAGTTTTTAGGCAATATCTATGTAGACAAGATTCAGGGAGAATACCATAATGAAAAAATTGCATATCTGAATCAAAAAATTGTAAAAAAAACCAGAGCCATGGTTCGTACTAATATTTTACGAGCGAGTGTTGAGATCCCTGTTGATTATAAAATGAAATTATTTGACGGGGAATGGAAGATCTATGATGTTAATATCGAAGGTGTCAGTCTGGTAAAAAATTATCGGGTTCAGTTTAAAAAAATTCTCTTGAAAAATTCAAATCAGCATCTAATAGAACAAATCCAAAAAAAGCTTGAAAAACAAAAAGAGAAATATGCCAAAGGTTCAAAATAGGGTGGTGATCGTAAAAAGAAAAATTTTTCAAAGAGAGCATGTTTTATTTTTCATGATGCTTTTGCTCTTTACAGGATGTGCGCATGAGGGCCGAATCACAGAGATAAGCGCTCCTTTGGAACAAGAAAAAAATATAATAACGGATGATGAGTTGCCGGCTTCATCTTTATCCATGGCAGATCAGTCTGAAGATAAAGATGAATTCGATGAAGATTTTGACGATGAAGATTT
>JASFBJ010000334.1 GCA_030149585.1 Desulfobacterales bacterium
AAATCCGCCATGAGCCGCAGCCTTGCAGCCTGTTGCAATTGTTTCCTTATATTCAAAGCCTGGCTCTCTGAAATGGACATGCATATCTATCAAACCGGGTGTCACCAGTTTGCCGCCTGCATCAAGAATGGTAAAATTCTCTATGGCTTTATTTTCCGGCCCTAAAATCTCAACTGGATCCTCAATTTTAATAATTTTGCCATCTTCAATCCAGATATCCTGAATAGCATCTATATTATTTTCCGGATCAATAACCCTGCCGCCTTTAATTAGAATCTGCATTGCGGGCTCCTCCAAGTACCAGATACAGCAGCGCCATCCTGACAGCCACACCATTTGTTACCTGATCAAGAATGATTGAATACTTGCCATCCAATACTTCCGGTGCGATCTCAATTCCGCGATTAACAGGCCCTGGATGCATGATCAAAACATCTTCCCGCGCTGATTTAAGACGCTCCTCATTTAATCCAAAGGCCCTGGCATATTCCCGTTCAGTAGAAAAAAGAAATCCTTTTTGTCTTTCTTTCTGAATTCTCAGCATCATGACAACATCTGCGTTCTTAATTGCCTTGTCAATATTTTTTTCAACCTTGGCGCCTAAGGTCTCAATCCCCTTTGGTATCATGGTCAAAGGCCCTGCCAAAATAACACTGGCTCCCATTTTAGTAAACCCGATACAATTGGAACGGGCTACCCGGCTGTGGGAAATATCACCTATAATGGCAATTTTCAGCCCCTTTAAACTCCCTTTTTTCTCTCTTATACTCATCATATCCAGTAAAGATTGACTGGGATGGGAATGCATACCATCTCCGGCATTGATAATCGAGGCTTTTAAAGATCTTGCCAGCATGTGGGGAGCACCTGCAAAGACGTGCCGGAGTATAATAACATCCGGCTTCATGGCTTCTAAATTCCTGGCCGTATCCAAAAGGGTTTCACCTTTTACCAGACTGCTTGTATTTGCTGAAATAGAAATACTGTCAGCACTTAATCTTTTGGCTGCAATATCAAAAGATGTCCTTGTTCTGGTGCTGGGCTCATAAAAAAAAAGGACAACAGTCTTGCCCCTCAAAGCTGGAACCTTTTTAATGGATCTTTCAGATATCTCCTTCATACTTGTGGCAGTGTCCAAAATAAAATTTATCTCTTTGGAACTTAAGGATTCCATATCCAGAATATCTTTTTTATCAAACAGCATAAATATTCCTATTTTAGCAAATGCCCAAATCGATTCCACCTGACACCGAATTTGACCCTATCCCAGGACCAGTAAACAATAAAGGCTTTGCCCTTTACGGCCTCAAGGTCTACAAACCCCCAAAACCGGCTGTCGTAGCTGTGATCACGATTATCTCCCATAACAAATAAGTTATTTTCCGGCACGGTAAGCGGGCCCAGATTATCCCTGGGCTGTAATTTAGCTGGAAATATTCGCGGGTCTTTGAAAACAGCAAATTCAAAATTCACTGGTTTATTATTTATAAATACCTTTTTATTTTCAATATTAATAACATCCCCGGCTACTCCAACCACCCGTTTGATAAAATCTTTGTCAGGGTCTTCAGGGAATTTAAAAACAACGATGTCCCCTCGCACGGGCTTTTTTACTGAAATAACTGTTTTGCCGGTAAAAGGAATTTTAACCCCGTAAATAAATTTGTTGACCAGAATATGGTCACCTACAAGCAATGTCTCTTTCATGGAACCAGATGGAATTTTAAAAGCCTGAACAACAAAGGTACGAATAAACATGGCCAAAATAATTGCCAAAATAATTGCTTCAATATTTTCCCGTAAAACACCCTTTTTTTTTTCTTCTTTTTCTTTTGTCTTGGTTAGTTCTTTATTCATTATGAAAAACTTTCTACAGCTATAAATGCTGTACGCAATATCAGATTACCAATAACACCGGCCACTACATCATCTGCGACAATTCCAGTGCCTCCGCTTAATTTTTTTTCAACATAGCTGATGGGAAAAGGCTTTGCAATATCCAGAATTCTGAAAATTATAAACCCGGCCAAAACAGTTATGATGTTAAAAGGCAAACCCCAAAGGGTTACCATGATGCCGGCCATCTCATCTATTACTATGCAGCCCGGATCTTTTTGTTTTATTATTTTTTCAGCCATTTGTGCAATCCATATGGCCAGAATAATAAATAGAATGATTCCTGCAAAAGCCCTTGTTTGATCAATATTTGATAAAAAATAACAAAAAGGAAGACCAGCCAAAGAACCCAGTGTACCAGGCGCAAAAGCAATATTCCCGCAAAAAAAGCCCGTGCCCAAAAAAAGCACAAGTTTTTGTTTAAAATTCATGGCCTTTATCTATTATTTGGTAATTTTTTTGTCAAGATATTGTTATTTTCCACTGTTTTGATCTAAATCAGAAATAAGTGCCTCATATACGCTTCGAATAGAGAGCTTTTTTTCAAGAGCTATTTTTTTACACTCTTCATATTCCGGCACAATCCGCGTACCACCGTCAAGTTCCTGGATCTGTTTTGCCGGAACCTTGCCGTATCTGGTTTTTGCAATAATCCTGGTGCGTTGCAAGGTGTCTCTTTTAACCGTATAGTAGCGAAGCCCTATTGATGTTGTTTCATTAAAAATACGGTGTGTAATAACCTCTCTTAAATTTTCTTGACAAAGCACTTGAATCATTGTCCCTGGACGGTTTTTTTTCATAAAAACCGGCATCCAGTATACATCCAGAGCGCCATCTGCAAATAAACGATCCATTAAAAAGCCAAATATCTCGGGATTCATATCATCAATACAGGTTTCAATAAGCAAAACCTCTTCCAAAGAATTACTATTCTCTGAAACAGAAAGAGAGCCCATTATTATCCGCAGCAAATTCGGCAAATAATTCTGCCCCTGGGTACTTTCATATTTGCCTGCCCCATACCCGATTTTTTCAATAATCATGGGCGGCATTTCGCCGAAAGAATCAGCCAGACTGCTTATGATAGCGGCGCCAGTGGGTGTTACAGTTTCATGGGCTACATTTTTGCCGAATACAGGCACTCCCTTTAATATTGACAGGGTGGCTGGAGCTGGGGCAGGCAATATTCCATGCCGGCAATGAATATTACCACCCCCCAGCGGCAGTCTGGAGGCAAAAATCTTTTTTATCCCTAAATACTCAATTGCTAAAACTGTTCCAACGATATCCACTATGGCATCAATTGCGCCAACTTCATGAAAATGAATATGTTCAATTGAACAATTATGTATTTCAGCCTCAGCTTCGGCAATTTTCCTGAAAATCGACAGGGACTTGATTTTTACCATATCTGAAAAAGGACTGCCGTCTATCAGTTCTTTTATATCCGAATAATGCCTTGCTGTTTTGCTGTCTTTATAGTCGACAAAAAGATTTTGAGCTTTAATACCGTTTCTGGTAACAGGTTTTGAACGAATATCAAAATCTTTTAATGGAATTTTTTTTAACTGTTTTACCAGCCAGTTACATGGAACACCCAGATCAACCAAAGCGCCTAAAGTCATATCACCGCTTATACCGGAGAAACAATCAAAAAACAGAATCATAAACACTCCTTAACCCCCAAAGGGATAATCTAAAAATAAAAATGTTGACAAAAACAGGAATCAGA
>JASFBJ010000335.1 GCA_030149585.1 Desulfobacterales bacterium
ATTATGGTGGAAGAGGAATTATAGTCTGTGATCGTTGGATTCATTCGTTTTCCAATTTTAATAGTGATATGGGTAACAAACCTTTTCCTAAAGCTCAAATTGATAGAGAAGGAAATGATGGCAATTATGAACCAGATAACTGTAAATGGGTTACAAATGAGGAAAATAGTCATAATAAAAGAAACAATGCTGTTAATTGGTTCACTGTAAGATCTATTAGGAGATTGTTTAGAATGAAGAGGTATACTCTGAGAGAATTATCTATGATTTATAATATAAATATTAACACGTTACAAGGTGTTATATATAATAAGACATGGAAGGAGGCAGTATGAAACATTCGTTGAAGAAATCATTGGCTGCCTGGGGAACTATTATTGTATATTTAATGGCTCTTTACGGTGGATATAAGCTTCCGGAAACAATACCCCAATTGATTGGAGTATTAGTTGTTTATAATGCTGCACTTTTTGGGATTAAAAAATATGGCCCAAAGGTGGAAGAAAAATGAGGGGGGATCCAAAATGTTTAAATCGTTTGCTTACGGCCTTTTGGTTGGGATTATTATTGCTGGTGTACTCTGGTACAGCACAGGCAGAAACGATCTCAGACAAATACGCTCGGATTACGAAGGAGCTGCAGGAAATCTCCAACGAGTACAACGAATTGTCAGTGAACTCGGAACTGACTCTGATGGATTTGCAAGAGATATTACCTCAATTAACACAACGAGTAAACGGATTGCGGATAGAAGTGGACGGATTAATGAAGGACTCACGGGATTTGACGGAGACTTCGGGATCGTTACTGGAAAAGTGGAGCAACTTGAAAAGTGGAATAGACGCTCTCTCATCCTCGGTCGAGACTTTGGCGATCAGCTTTTCTACCTTAGACAGCTCAATAAAGAAAGCAGAGCGGAAGAGTAATACTGGTTTAGCAATAGCAATTATTGCTGTTGTACTGGCTGCAGTAGCAGCCGGATTTAGTATTTTTGGAGGTGAAAAATGACAGGTTAAAAAATATTATGTAGTAAGAAAATCCCCGGGCCATGAATCCCGGGGATTTTTTTGTACCTACGAACATACATCAAAACAAAAAATATAATAAATTTTACTGTATCCTACCCGGTCATGACTTCCGGGGTTATCAGTGCAGTCCATACGGACAAGCCTGATATTGGCAAGGCCGGGAATCGAACCCGACTTCTCCGATGGTGTTGGTAATCAGGAAATAATCAGTTTCCTAATCTTACGAGTGATTAACCTCAGCAACAATCCCTTGCCATTTAAAAATCTTTTGGAATTTCTCCCAATCTTAATCCTAACGGCTGCCATTCTCCACTTGGATTATCATAACACTTTTCTTTGATTTTGTAATTCCCGGATTTGGCGTGAAAGACAGATCCGTTTGGATATTTAAGGTAAGAGTAATCACCTCTTACCATTACTGCAGTATCTTCCGGAGACATCTGAATCGCTTTTCGCCAGGTCATATTATCCTCTTCAAATTAAACAGATCATTTTTTTGCTGTTTTTTAATTATTTCCAATTCATCTTCCGGGACAGGAGTTAATTCTATCACAAGTAGATCGTTGTATTTATTCTTTTGTCCAGAGTTTGGATGATAGTGTCTATAGTAAGCAATGTTCCGGATAAACCTGTCATTCTCGATTACACCAGCGAGTTCTAAGGCATCGCCAATAGGTTTATCTATATTTCCTGTATCTGCCCTACTTGAAAGAACCATAGTAACCTGCAGATCCACGTATCCAGAAAGTTTTTCCATACCCATGAAAACAGAAGATAGAGAATCTTTGAATTTCTTATATTCCTGGGTTTCATAGATCATTGCAATATACTTATTGCCTTTTTTAATTGCTCTGGCACCATGCCATCTGTTTACTGATTGGACCTTACCGGTCCATACGTAAGTTTTACCCATTTTTTTATCCTTTCAAAAACGCAACTACTTGCGTTTTTGCCTATACATAAGTTGAACGCATTTTAAAATAATCATAAATGCATAGTTTGCAACATCTGCAGCTTCATGTCTTATTGCTTTTAAATCATATAATTTAGGTTGAACCTGTAGTTCGTCTTGTAATTCGTAAACTTTCGCTTGCAATTTTTTAAAGAGTATATTGATTGATTCTACATCAAACCCACATTTATGATCATTCTCTTTAAGCTTTTCTTTCATAGCTTTTTTGCCTTCACGAAGAAGGCGTTTATAATCTCTTTTCATTAAAAAGTCCCGAAAGGGATGCCGTCCATAGATTCTCTGTATCCATTAGCATCTGGTTTTTTGTAATTTTCAGGGCTCACGGCGTTGTCATTCAAAGCTTGGGCAAATGGGTTGTTTGCTGGTGCAGGCGTGCCCTGACCCCCTACATTGTTTGGCTGTGTCTGATTTGGGGCCTGTCCTCGATTACCTTCACTTACGAAATTAACATTTCTTACAATAAGCTTAACAGCAGACCTTTTTCCTTCCTGAGATTCCCATCTTTCCTGTTTAATTTCTCCGGAAATGATTATCGGTTTTCCTTTTACCATATACTGGGCGATTCCAGCGGCTCCTTTTCCAATCATTTCACAATTGAAAAAATTGTCATGTTTGTAATCACCGTAACCTACATTATTGGCTACAGAGAATTTAAGTTTTGCGGTATCATTCTGCCCGAATGTACTGTATTCAGCATCCTTTGTAAGTCTACATTGCATTGAGAATAAATTTAGATCTGCCATTATGTTTCTCCTTTGAAAGCTTTTTCTATTTTATTTATTTTTTTAGTGAATTCTGCCATGAAAGAAAAATCTTTGTTTTCATCCCTGGACCTATTTATTTCATCATCTTCTAATTTCTTTTTTATTCTATTTTCTTTTACAACCGAACAATCCGGAGAATGTCCAATTGTATATCCGCATCCTGAACAAACAGGACTTTGTTTTACTTTACTTAATGCTAATTTCGGAATCATACCATGAAAAACTCCAAAGGAATATCCTGCCATATTTTTATATCTGGTAAAATCTGCAATTGTTCTATCTCTATCTGAAAAGAAGATATTAATATACTTTAAAAGAGTTATTTTCCCATGTGTCTCAAGATCCTGGCAAAGTAGCTTCGCTTCTTTACCCGACCAAGGTATTTTTACATCGTTTCCTGTGATTTCTTTTAACTTAATTTGATAACTTTTTACAAAATGGGCCTTGATCTCTTGTTTATCAGCAAGTATACTATTAGAATCAGTAAAGGTAGATAAGGGAAGAGACATACTATTAGAGAGAATAATATTAGCTGCATCACTTTTCATTTTTTCATCGTCATTTTCAAAATCTTTAACCAATAATCCAATTTTATCATCAATCCTTTTATACTCTTTAGCTGCAAAATTCTTAACATCTTGTTTTAATATCAAAAGATTTCTTATTTCAGTACCAATTTTTGCTTTTGTCATAATTTTTCTAATATTTAAAGGCTGATCATTCCAAAGATCATTGGCTTTGATAGTACATGTTTTAATTTCTTCCTGAGTATATTTCAAAACAATTCTCCTTGTGTGTCCGCTTCACTAAACAATTCATCTTGTCTAACTGCCTTTTTTATTCTTTTTTCTGCTATC
>JASFBJ010000107.1 GCA_030149585.1 Desulfobacterales bacterium
GCAATCATGAATCTTGACGAAGCAGCATCAGAGATGGGCGAAGCAGCCTTTGGCGTATAACTCATTAACTTTCCATAAAATATTATAAGTTTTTTTTTACCCCCCTGAGCATCAAGAGCACGGTTATTCTATAATATTTTTAGCGAACCGCTCTTGATGCTCATCAATTAGAGCTGAACAGGCTTTTAGCTGAACAGAGTTTTGGTTCTCATTCCAGCAAAGGAGCATTTTCTACCAAGAAACTTCTTGTTTCTTATAGGAAAAAATGGCGCCGCGAAATATAAAGCTCGTTCCCACGCTCCAGCGTGGGAACGCATATAATATTGATTTTTACACAGAGCATGGGAGTCAGACAAATTATATATTAAATTCAATTATTGAGGTGATTAAATGGAATTAACCCGAATTATTGCTGATTTTATTATTGAAACTAAACAGGCCGATATACCCCAAACTGTTTATGAGCATGCTAAAATTGCCTTTCTGGACTGGGTCGGAGTAACTATGGCAGGGCAAAATGATCCTCTGGTAAAAAAGCTGATACAGCATGCTGATTATATGGGATCGCACGCCCAGGCATCAATTTTAGGCCATGGGATAAAAAAAAGTCTTACCCAGGCTGCCTTAATAAATGGTGCTGCATCCCATGCCCTGGATTACGATGATACGCTCTTTTCTTTTCTGGGCCACCCATCGGTTACCATGTTTCCATCCTTGCTGGCCCTTGCCGAGTATAATAAAAAAAGCGGAATAGATTTTTTAACTGCCTATATTATCGGCTTTAAAGCCGGCGCGGTTATTGGTGAATGTGCGGGCATGGATCATTATATGCACGGCTGGCATGCAACATCTACAATCGGACATTTTGCTTCCTGTGCCGTGTGTTGCCGTTTGATGGGTCTTAATACCAAACAGACTCAATACGCCCTTGGCATTGCAGGAACCCAGGCCAGTGGTTTAAAGATCTCTTTTGGCACAATGTGCAAACCTTTTCATGCCGGTAAAGCCTCTCATGACGGACTATTAGCCGCCATGCTCGCAAAAGATGGTTTTACAGGTGCTGAAAATATTCTCGAAGGGCCTTTAGGTTTTTTTCAGGTATTAAAAGGAACGATTAAGAACGAAGTTGTTAATTCACTTGGGAAAACCTGGGAAATTGAAAATCTGGCCCAAAAATACCACGCTTCCTGCCATGCTACCCACTCGCCGATTGAAGCTGCCGTGCATATTATTACTCAAAATAGTATAGCCCTTGAAGATATTAAAAAAATAAGGGTTTTTTGCTCTCAGCTCGCAATAGATGCTGCCGGCAAAACCGAACCCACCACCGGTCTTGAAGGGAAATTCAGTATTATCTACTGCGTGGCAAATGCTTTAATCAGCGGCAATACCGGAATGCAGGCCTTTGAAGATGCAAAAGTGCTGGACCCGCAGACCCGAAAACTCATGAAAAAAATCTCGGTTTTGCTTGATGAAAATATGAGCGGGGTAGAAACCCGACTGGAACTGGAAACCATGCAGGGAGAGACTCATAAACATTTTAGCGATATCCTGAAAGAGATACCTGTTCTCGAAGTAAAAAGAGAGAAGATAAAAACCAAGTTTTGCGACCTGTGCACTCCTGTTTTAGGCAAAGCCGCAACTGATAAACTGGCTGAAACAATTCTAAGTCTGGAAAAATCCGGGAATATGAAGCTTATAGCTGAAATTCTGCAAAAACCGGAATTTTAAAATCTGGAACTTAAAAAAAGGAGACAGGTCATGAATTTAAAAAATGATATCAGCTATCGCTGGATAATTTTTGCAGCATTTATTTTCTCTCAACTGGTTTTATCAATCGCTGGTTTCGGCTGGGGAGTATTGGCCCCTTTTTTTAAAGAAAGCATGTCGTTAAACAGCACCCAGCTCGGTCTTATAGGTTCGACATTCTATCTCACTGCTGCTTTTTCTGCATTTCCAGCCGGCATTATTACTGACCGTTTTGGCGTTAAAACCGGATTTTTGCTATGGCTTGGACTTACTGGTCTGCCACTTCTTTTTGCAGGTATGGTGCAATCCTGTTTTATTCTGTTCCTTTTAATTATTGCAATTTCCGGTTCAGGATATGGCATGGGAAATCCTGTTTCCTCTAAAGGCTTGTTTCTTTGGTTTGATAAAAACACAAGGGGCCTGGTATTTGGCATAAAACAAGCCGGTGTTACTGTGGGAGCAGCGGCGGCCGGAGTATTGCTTGTTTATCTTTCCCGAAAATTCGGCCCTTTTATAGCCCTTGTGATTATTGGTTCGTTTATCTCATTTATGTTTGTAGTTGTCTTTTTTCTCTATCGTGATCCTGTTAAAGACAATAACCTTTCTCAATCTGATACAAAAAAGAGCGAAGAACCTGAACAAAAGCCGTCAGCCTTTTTTAATTTGCGATCAATTATGACAAACAGGTTATTTCTTTATCTATGCATTATTATGGCAATTCTGGGACTTCTCCAGGGAATTATTGTTACTTTTTTCATTTTATATATCACTGAAAGCCATGGTTATCCATTGATGATGGCTGGAACTCTTTTTAGTACAATAATGCTTAGCGGAGCCATAGGACGGATATTATGGGGATTAACCAGTGACCGCCTGTTTGATGGCCGGCGCAAGCCTGTTTTAATCATTATTGCCGCTTTGGCAGTATTTTGTATTACTTCACTGGCATTCTGGTCAGCAGCCCTTCCCAAATTTTTGCTTTACGGCATTGCCGTTTGTGTCGGTCTTTCAGCCCTTGGCTGGAACAGTATTTGCCTTTTGATGGTTACCGAAATCACAGACAAGGATAAAACCGCTACTTTTGTTGGTTTGGCATCCACCATAGCCTGGTTTGGTCTGGCTTGCGGTCCCCTTGCCTTTGGTATCTTAACCGATTATTACGGGTATTATATATCCTGGATTACTCTTGCAGTTATCTGTATCTGCAACCTTATATTAATCTTTGCCTTACCGATAAGCAAAACTGCAGATTCAAACATATAAATATATGAATGGGGCGAAATAACTTTCACAACTATACATCATAACTTCAGGCCATCTTTGCCCGATCTAAGATTACAAATCTGTTTTATTAACGAAGAAAAAAATAAAAAGTTGAATGCGTACGCATAATTGGAGATAATAAATGGATAGTATACCAGTAAAAGACTCTGCCGGGCTTAAGCAATCTAAAATTGAGCAATCTGAAATTGAACCGGCTAAAATTGAACAGGCAAAAATTGAGCAATCTAAAATTGAGCAGGCAAAATCCGTTGCGGCAAAATATTTAAGAAATGGCTGGGGCAGCAGGGCGGCTGTCTTTCACACAATCAGTGATCTTTTTGCAAAAGACCTGTCTGAAGCGGAATGCCAAAGAATTTGTATGGTGCTGGATCCTTTTCACGGGGTTGCCACAGCTATTTATGAAGATGGCAAAGCCTTTGGTATCACGGTATGTGGAGCATTGAGCGGGGCTCTGGCCGGGTTTGCCTTGATTAACGGTCAAGAGCTGCCCTTTAATTTTTGGATTGAAGGAATGCAGCCTGATGGATTTTTAGGAAAGGTGATTAACGACCCTGAAGTATCGCCGGAGGAAAAAGTAGAGATTTATTATGAGAAAATCGGCTCTTTATATGGAGCTTATTACCAGATGGTATTAAATTTTAAAGAGCATTTTGGTACCACAGACTGTTTTGAGCTGGAAAAACCCCATAAAGATCCGATTTCCATTGCCTGTTTCAGAAATTGCGCCAGGGTAGTTGCGTGGACTGCGGGCATGGCCTGCCAAATGCTTCTGGAATATAAAGAAAATCCCGATCAATTTAAAACAGGAAATGGCAATGTCCATTTAGCAGTTGTTAAAAGCGCAAAAGATTTTGAAAAAAATAAATAAGCTTTTATCCGCTGTTTTCAATAACCTTTTTTGTTTCAAGAGCAATTTTCAATTCCTCATTTGTCGGGATCACGATGGTCTTTACTTTGCTGTCCCTGGAACTGATTTCTTTAATTCCATTTCCGGCCTTTTTGTTTTGCTCTGAATCAAATTTTATGCCTAACCTGTTTAGCCCTTTTAGGCAGCGTTCGCGGATATAGGGAACATTTTCTCCAATACCCGCGGTAAAAACTATACAATCAAGGCCCTCAAGAACCGCAAAATACGAGCCGATAAATTTTTTTATCCGGTAGGTATAAATATCCAGTGCAATTTTTGCCCGTTTATCTCCTGCGCTCATTTTTTTAATAACTTCCCTCATATCATTGGTTCCGCAAATTCCCTTAAGGCCGCTCTCCTGATTTAGCATTCTATTAATATCTTTTGGAGATAGGCCCATATTATCCGTTAAAAAAAAAGGTACTGAAGGGTCCAAATCACCTGACCTGGTTCCCATCACCAAACCGGCAAGAGGAGTCATGCCCATTGTAGTGTCAATGCATTTTCCGTTTTTTATGGCTGCCATGCTTGAGCCGTTTCCAAGATGTATTGTTATTAAATTTAATTCAGTTAGAGGCCTGCCAAGATATGTTGCCGCACATTCAGCAACATAGGCGTGCGAGGTTCCATGAAAACCATATTTCCGAATCCTGTGTTTTTCATATAATTCATAAGGTATGGCATAGAGAAATGCCTTCATTGGTATAGTCTGGTGAAAGGCTGTATCAAATACCGCAACCTGCAATGCATCCGGGAAAACAGATTGAGCAACCTTAATCCCGGTTAAATTGGCAGGATTATGCAAAGGGGCCAGTGGAACATATTGCTCAATGGCTGAGATAACCTTTGCGTTAATGAGTGTAGTAGAGTGAAAAGTGTCCCCGCCATGAACTACTCGATGCCCAACTGCCGTAATTTCATTTTTGTCTTTGATAATTTTTTGGTCTTTATCAATCAATATTTTGACGATACGGTTCAGTCCCACATGATGGTCAGAGATCCTTTTGATGTCTGTTTTTTTTTCATATTCACCATTGGGAAGTATTCTTTTATGAGTAAAAACGCTACTTTCTTCTCCAATTTTTTCAGCCGTCCCTGCTGCCAGCACTTTAAGCATATCCATATCAAATAATTCATATTTGATAGATGAGCTCCCAGTATTAATAACCAGTATCTTCATAAAGAATCCTTTGGGGTTGCGCTGTTTTTCTATGCTCCGGCTCTTTTCATTCGCCCTTTAATGTCTGTTTTTCCGTCTGAGCCTGAATTGCAGTAATTGCAACTGTGTTTATTATATCCGGGATTGTACACCCTCGACTCAAATCATTTACAGGATATTTAAGCCCTTGAAGCACCGGGCCAATGGCAACTGCTCCTGCTGTTCGCTGAACCGCCTTATAGGTGTTATTGCCGGTATTTAAATCAGGAAAAATAAGTACGGTTGCATTGCCGGCAACTTTGCTTTCAGGCATTTTTGTTTTAGCTACAAGGGAATCAACAGCAGCGTCATATTGGATAGGCCCGTCAATTTTTAATTCCGGGAAAAATTTTACAGCCCTTTTTTTTGCAATTTTTGTTGCTTTGCGAACCTTTTCTACATCTTCCCCCTTGCCTGAAAATCCTGTTGAGTAGGACAACATTGCAACAACAGGATCAATGCCGAAGGTTTTTGCTGTCTGAGCTGAGCTAAGTGCGATTTCAGCAAGTTGCTCTGCATTTGGGTCAGGATTTATAGCACAATCTCCATAGACAAGCACTTTTTCAGCCAGGCACATAAGAAAAACACTTGAAATATTAGAAAAACCGGGCTTTGTTTTGATAATTTCAAGAGCAGGACGAATGGTTGCCGCAGTACTGTGAACAGCCCCTGAAACCATGCCGTCGGCATGGCCTTTATATACCATCATTGTTCCAAAAAAACTTTCATCACACATGATATCATATGCGTTTTCTTTTGTTATCCCCTTATGTTTTCTTAACTCATAATATTTTTCCACGTACTCATCAAAAAAACGGGATTTCAAAGGAGAAAGAATATTTACGCTGTTCATCCGCAATTCAAGTTGCGCTATTTTTTCTCTAATTAATTTTTCATCTCCAAGAAGAGTGATATCCACTACATCCCGCCTGAGCAGTTTTTCAGCAGCCCTTAATATTCTTTCTTCTTTGCCTTCGGGCAATATAATATGCTGTTTGAAGGCCTTTGCCCTTTGAAGAAGTCTATATTCAAACATTTTCGGCGTAATAACAGTAGTTCTGGTAATTTTAATTTTTTTCTCTAATTGCCTTATATCAACATTTTGTTCAAAAATTGCGAGTAAACGCGTTATCTTTTGTTCATCACCAGGTGAGATTATAGAATGGATTTTGTCAACCTTTGTCGCGGTTGGAAAAGTATCATCTTTAACACTTAATACAGGTACCATTCTGGAAAAACCTGTCACCAGATTCCATATAGCTTTATCAGGTTTTAACCCTCCGGTTAACAACATCCCTGCGATATTTTCAACGGAATTAGAAGCAAAAGCAGCAATACACGTTGCAATAACATCTTCTCTGTCACCGGGTGTAATAATTAATGTTCTGTGCTTTATCCTTTTGAGAAGATTTCGCAACTGCATTGCAGCAACTATAAAGGATTCCACATGCCGATGCAGTTGATCTTTTCCTTGCAGTACTTCAGCGCCCAGAACTTTTGCAATCTCGCCAACTGTAGGTAATGCGAGAAATGTTTCATCTTGAATGGCGTAGACCAACTGATTTTTCATCGGCAATTTTTCTTTTAAAAGTCTGATTAGATTTTCCTGTGTTCCAGGTTTTGTTCGATTAATGATTGTAGCAATATTTTGGCAACCCTTGCCGTTTAAAGATTCAAGGGCGAGTTCCGTGGCTCTGAGAGTTTCTTCCATAGTTTTTTGAAATGCATTGGCAATCAGTAATACTGGAGAACCCAAATTTTTACAGATATCCGCGTTGATATCAAATTCAAATATAGAAAAGGAACTTTCAAAGTCCGAACCTTCACACAAGATAAAATCACATTCTTTTCTCAGCTGATTATATTTTTTTATTACTCCCTCAAGTATTTCCGCTTCATTGCCGGCGGCAATCAAGGTTTCGACCTCTGATAGAGTTATTCCAAACATTTTGTTATATGGAATTTTCAGGTTGAAATATGAGGAAACAAGTTTAATATCATTATCCTGTTCATTATGGCCCTGCTTAACATTGATTATCGGACGGAAAAACCCGACCCGTTTAATTTTTCTAAGCAGCATCTCCATAATGCCCAGGGTAATAGCTGATTTTCCACTCCTTGCTTCAGTAGCTGTAATATAAAGATTATCAGACATGGCAATTTTCTCCATCCAGTGAGAGCTTTTTTTATTGATCTGATTTTTTCAGCATTCATCTTCAATATCTTGAGTTTATAACTTGACGGTTCTCGCTTTCTCGTTCCCACGCTCCAGCGTGGGAATGCATACCACACAGGGTTCCCACGCTGGAGCATGGGAACCAGGCAAGAAGCAATAATGGATGCATTGGATGCGCTTTATTATGTTCATGGCAGCACTTCCCAATGACCGCTTTTATCAGAGCCGATACGTTTTAATTTTCCACTCTCTTGTAATTTTTTAATGGCTCTGGCAATGGTGCGAATATCCTTCTATAGCCAAAGTTCCTGTAATTGTTTTTATTAGGTTCTGTTTTCGAAGCGTTGGAGAGTTGTTTATCAATTCACTATTGATCCGGCCAACCTTTTCACTAATAGAGCTGACCAGTTTTAGTATTTTGGGCTTTATCTTTTACAAGTCAGAGCTTTTGTCAAAGGCAGTTAATAATGATGGATTCATAATAGCTTCATATCCAGTCAAATCAGCAACGACTTTTTGATTCTGATCTATAAAAGTAAAATCACATATAATTTTTGACTTACCTGCTTTTATTATCTCCATGTCCACTATTACAAAATCAGCAGGGAATTTATCCATATATTGACGGTAAGAAGCTGCATAGCTGGGTAGCGATACCATTTGTTTTTTTTCAAAACACCAGATAATGGCCATTTGAAAAGCTGAATCCATTACCAGAGGATCACCTATCCACTGGCTGCGAAGTGGGTTAACCATCCATTTTTCGGGTTTTGGAGCGCAGGCAATTTTTGCAGTCATACCCTTATCGGAAAAGCTGATAACTTTCTTGATTCCCTTGAGATCATCACCATGAAAAAGAATTTTGGAATAGATTTCCTCGATGGACTTTGTATAATTCTCGTCTGCATTATTAATTTGGACTTTATGCAAAGGTGGCTGGGGCAGGATGTCTGATAAAATGGCTTTTGCCTGATAGTGAATCAGCTCCTGTCCATTTTCAATTCCATTTCTAACTTCAAGCGCGACCTGGAAATTAGATCCCTTCCTGGTGGTTTTGCCGGTCATCAGGCGGATAAGTTTTTTCTCTTCTTTTAATATAACTCCGTTTAAAAGTCGAATATCATCTATCCCCTGCAAATATAATCCTGGATTTTGATGCAGGGCGGCGTGCCCAAGCCATTCAGCCATCAAGGCAAAAGGAATAACCGCCTGACCATTTATAATATGAGATTTTAAAATCGGGTAATCCTGGATGTCAATTTCCCGTTTAAATGACAAAGACATATTCTCTTTTTTGGGTATTACGGAAGGTGATTTGGCGGGGCTTAACACCTGGTTACCAGAAGGGCTGATTGCTGCGGCATTAAATAATTTATCAGCTCCAAACAGCACTTCAGTTACACCTCGATGATTAGTTGTTTTCATCTCTTTTATCAGAGCGGCGGCACCTTCTTCCAGAGGAATTAACGCAATATTGTTTTTCAGGAATTCCTTTTTTAATAAAGGTGATACCATGCCACCGTCCCAGGGCCCCCAGTTGATTGAAATAACTTTACAATTTTGTCTGAGAGCAGCCTGCTGACAGGCTGTTTTATTTAATACTTCATTGGCCATGGCGTAATCGGCCTGGCCAATATTACCCAGGCGGGCGCTAATTGATGAAAAAAGTACCAGATATTGCAAAGGTTCATTTTGGGTGACTTCAAGCAGATTTCTCAGGCCTTTGACTTTGGTATCAAAAACCCGCTCAAACTGGCTTAATGTTTTATCAATGATAAAACGATCTTCCAACACCCCTGCACCATGAATAATGGCCTTGACAGGCCCGTGTTGATTTTTAATATCAATGATTGTCTTATTTAATTTTTTTAAATTACGAATATCAACTGAGTAATAATGCGCTTTAGCGCCGGTGGCATTAATAGCATTTAAGGTCTTTATAATTTCCCGACCAGCTTGCAGTTTATCAAACTCAGCTTGAAGCTGTTTGGGAGTGGCCGATGAATTATTAAAATAATTACCAAGAATGGACTTTTTAATTTCAGCTTCTGTTTGAAGGCCCTCAAGCCATTTTGGCAGTTCAGAAGGCATTGGCGAGCGCCCAAGCAGCATAATGACCAGCTCAGGAGCCTCTGCTGCAAGGGCAATTGCTGATGCAGCGGTTACCCCTCTGGCACCGCCTGTTATAATAATTACATCATTTGGAATCAGGTTAAGCTCGCCTTGCGGAGCTTCAACTTTTTCAAGGTGTAAAGAAAGGCGATCTTTTTGGGTCAGTCCCACTTCAATCAAAGTATTTAATCCTGGTGTAATTATTTCAGCTCTAATTTGTTCGGCAATGTTTTTTTCGTTTTGCCACGCAGGATCAATATCAAGAGCCCTGCAGGTAACAGATGGCCATTCAATCGCCGCTGTTTTTACCAGACCGGCCAGGCCTCCCTGATAAGGATCTTCGAGCCCCTGGTTTTTAAAACCAAAGGCACCGTCAAGACGGGTGATTGTATAAAATATTGCGTCATGCTTATCAGCTGATTTAATTAAATAAGGGGCCGCATATTTAGCGAGTTGAAAAGCCTTTTTTAAACCTGGATTTCCCACAATAATCAGGCCCTGGGAGTCTTTAAAATCTTTGGATTTTTTAATTTCATCTGCTTTAATAACCCTGTTTTCAATATCTATTTTTGTTAGCTGGTTTGCAATTTCACTAGCAAGATCTGAATTATCTTTTATGATATGGATGATTTTTGCTTTGTTAAATTTAAGCTGTGAATCAGACAGCAGCGGCGTTGAGTGGATAATTACTTCCTGTCTGGAAATCCGGCTATCTGAAATTTTATGAGGTTTTTCCATTAGTATTGAATTAGAGCACTGGGTTAAAGGGCTCTTGCAAATATCCTTTGGAGTATTGCATAATTTTTTGGAACCTTTAAGATAATCAGCAATTTGACCCATAGTTTTTAATGAACCCATTAAATCCGGTGTGATTTTGGGTAATTCAGGCATTTTTTCTTCAATAGTTGATAAAATTTCAACTCGTTTAATTGAATCAATTCCAAGGTCGGATTCGATATCCATTTCCATATCCAGCATATCATCTGGATAGCCCGTAAGTTCAGCCACCACTTTCAGTAAAATATCTTGAATTTCAGAAAGCGGTGTGCCTTGATTTTGCACTGATAATTCAGGGGATTCAGAAAGTTTTGCATTTGATTCTGATCCGCTCAGGTAATCAGCAATTTGGCCCATTGTTTTTAATGTGCCCATTAAATCCGGTGTGATTTTGGGTAATTCAGGCATTTTTTCTTCAATAGTTGATAAAATTTCAACTCGTTTGATGGAATCAATTCCCAGGTCGGATTCAATGTCCATCTCCATATCCAGCATATCATCTGGATAGCCCGTAAGTTCAGATATAACGGTTAATAAAGTCCTTTTAATCTTATTTTCCAGGGAAGGGGAGGAAAGGCTTTTTTCAACTGGTGGTGCAAGATCCGTCTTTATTTGATCAAAGGCTTTTGCGGGAAGTTTATTTTCTGTTTTTTTGACAGGATTTTCTGATTTTAAGATAGCCTGAGCATGGTCATGGTTATGGTCATGGTTATGCTCTGGGT
>JASFBJ010000007.1 GCA_030149585.1 Desulfobacterales bacterium
TCCGAGCGGATAGTCTCCTGGTCTATCTGCTCAACCATTGTTGAGCGACTTCTGGAATAATTCAAAATCTGGGGCATGTTCATGACGGGAACCTCCTTTTGTTAGGGATTAAGATCCTGTGATTTTCCAAAACTTATTGAGATATTACCCAAATTAGCGGGCGCCTTGTCTTTTTAATATAGCTGGCCAGAATTTTCATCAAATTTCAATCTATTTCCTAAATTATTATTATTACACGGCATTGCTTTAAAAAAAGAAGATGTCTGGAAGCGCCGAGCAATTGGGCGGCAGCGGTATTGCTAATTATAATATTAATATTTTTGGGGCCTTGAACGCTCAGGCCCTTAATAAGCAAAGGGTTATTGCCGGCTCCGGCATCAGATTGATTTGAAAGCGAACCTGAAAGATAGCGAGCCATACCATGTTGTACTACGAATTCACGGCTGACAAAGGCAGGACCAAAGACTATCTTGCCGTTTTCATCGAAAAGCAAAGGAACCATGGCTGGTTTGCAGCCCAGACCGGTGGCATCCACGATCAATCCGCTAAATGTATTACCGGAGCTGTCAGAATCAGCCGGCCGGCTGCCTGTTACAGGCTTTATTGCTTCCACCTGTTTTATTTCATTCGGGAGGACAAATTGAGATAAACCACCAAAGAGTGAGATCTGAATTTTTACCTTAACCGTTGCGTCGCTGAGATATTCCTGACTGATAACCTTTGCCCTGGATCCCATTTCATACAGTTTATTAAGAAAAATATCATTATCTTTGGCAAAATCACCAACAGTATTATAGTTGCTAAGCTGGATTGACATGATAACTGCCAGAAGATTTTTCACTGCCCTTGCTTTGGCTATAGCCAAAACAACTGACTGTTGATTCTTGTTTTTTTTATCAGAAGGGGAGCTGCTTCCTGTGGCTGTAATCAGTCCCTTAGTCCAGTTCAGTATGCCATCACCTGTTTGCTGAATTACATCTTGAGCTTTGTTTTCCAAAGCAGCCGTTGGAACAACAAATATAATAATTAATAAGCATGTTAAAAAAAATATTTTCAGACAGTTATCTGGTACCATCATGAATCTTTCTTAAAAAATGTCATTTTAAATCTTCCCACAGGCCCTTAGGGCTCGCGCAAAAATAACTTTACATTTTAAGCGCCGATGCATCCAGCCTGGCTGCGTTGCGAAAGTTCGGAATATGCTTGATATTCCTTAAACTTTCGCGCCTTGCAAGCCTGGCACCTCAACTCTTAAAATTGCCAACTTATTTTTGCGCGAACTCTTAGGCATTTAATAACATTTATCGACCTGTATAAAATTTATATTGTAAGATTCAATAGATGTCAATGTTTTCAAAAAAATTCCAGACACTGGTATGTAAATGAACAAGATAAAACAGCGGCGCCCTAATAGCTGAGGTCTTTCGGAAAACTCAAAATAATGTTAACTGCGAGATCGGTCAAAACACCCCAATGTTAGCTGTCTGAGTTAAGCGCCTTGTTCGCAGTTTTATTTTTTATAAATCAATCTTTTCAAAAGGATATCTTCAACATTCTGCCGAGAATCTACTACAGATAGAACAAATATTTTCCGTTCTGCGATCCTGTATATTAGTCGCCATGGCGGGATAATCTTCCCTGTATTGTAGTATGCCTTGATCCTGGAGCTCCGGCACGATGCGGTCTTTTTCAGGAAGTGTATAGAGACTTGAAGCTTTTTTCTTGATTTTGCGTGGATAGTAAGATAGAATAAATAAGTTTTGACTTTTTAATACAAAACAAAAAAGACTAATCCATGCGACCTTTTCATATACTACTTGTAGATGATGATCCCATTATCCTTACTGGAGTCGGTAAAGACCTTGAAAGTCAGGGCTATAAAATTACTACAGCCGACAGTGGGGAAAAGGCATATAGATTATTGGAAGAAAGCAAATTTGATCTGGTTATTTCCGATCTGGTTATGGAAAATATAGACGGTATTCAGGTATTACAAAAAGCCAAACAATTATATTCTGATATAATGGTTATTATCTTGACAGGTTATGGTGATATGAGTTCAGCTATTGATGCCTTAAGGCTCAAGGCCGATGATTATATCCTTAAACCCTGTGAACCTGAAGAGATTAAATTTAGAGTTTCAAAATGTCTTGAACGTCTGGAACTTTCCCGCAAGCTCAAACTTTATGAGGATATTCTGCCGATCTGCTGTGTTTGCAAAAAAGTCAGGGATGATGAAGGCACAACACCAGGCGACGGTGAATGGATGTCCATTGAAAAATATATGTGGGAAAAAGCCAAAGTCGCGCCCACCTCTACCTATTGCCCGGAATGTGCTCAAAAAGCCAAAGATGAACTTGACCTTTTATGAATAATTTTACCTATTTATAATCAGAATGTAAATAATTCCTGCCCCGCAGGCAAATCTATATCTGCTACATATTTTCGGCAATAGAAACTGTTCGGTCACCTAATATATTGACATAACTTCCCATCTCATTATCATACCAGCCATAAATTACAGCCTGGGTTACAGGTATTTTGATAAAATTCTTTTTTATGATTTTGATGACCTCATCCGTAAACCCTGGGACATTATGCAAATCAATAGAGAGTTCAGCAGTCCTGGTATGAGTTTCATGGGCTTCAATAATTGTTGCTGCTCTTGGTATGCCAATGATGTCTCCTGAAACATTTTGGCAGTTGGAATAATTAAGATAACCTCTGGAATCTTCCCTGGCGGCCTGCTCATAGATATTATTTAGAACCTCGCGTCTGATGGAGGTTCCTTGCAGCTCTTCCTGAAAACTCAGCACCAGAATAATTAAAGAACCGGTAAGGGTGGGAATCCTTACTGATTCAGCAATAAAGCCGATCTGTTTAATTTCCGGGATCACCAGTCTTAAAGCCTGGGCAGCGCCCGTGGTTGTGAGAATGATATTATTTAAAATACTGCGATTTTTTCTTAAATCCCGGGTTCCGCTTTTGGGTAAACGATCCAGCACCTTTTGTGATCCGGTTGCCGCATGTACAGTTGCCATTGATGCTGATAAAATTCGTTTATAGCCAAAGGCATTAAGCAGAGGCTTCATCATATGCGCAAGGCAGGTAGTGGAACAAGAGGCATTTGAAATAATTTTATGTTTTTTAGGGTCATAGTCATTTTCATTAATCCCCATTACAGTTGTAACCGTATCCTTTGGCATGGCATTTTCCATGTCGGCTCCAATATCCTTAATTTTGAAAGGAGCGGAAACAACAACTTTTTCAGCGCCGGCTTCAAGATGACCTCTGCAAGAACCTTTTGGATGATCATAGGCTAGTGTCGGGTCAAGAAACCGGCCGCTGGTATCCAATACCAGCCTTACTCCATGCGCTCGCCAGTCAATATCGCGCGGGTTTCGATTTTGTCTTAAAAAGGTTACCTTAACACCATTAATATGGATTGATCCTGATTTTTCATCTATATTGCTGATAACGGATTGAGCTGTCTGGCCATGCAAAAAGCTCTCCAGCCGGCCATAGGTAGAATCTCTTTCCACATAATGAGCAATATCGGCAAAACCAGTACCGGCCTCTCTTCCAATATTAACAACAATTTCGTCAAAATATTTTCGTCCCACATGATGCCAGACACTTAATTTGCCGATCCTGCCAAAACCATTAATTCCCAGCTTAATGCCCTTGCCATTATTATCAACTTTGTCCATGACAACCTCCTTGAGGATATAATTAAAGAAAGGCTATAACTGATTTATCTTAACAGCTCCTTGATAAACCGATCCCTCTCGACCGTCAATACTAATATGATCACCAGTGTGAAGTATTACCTGCCCAAATCCGGCTAATTTCTCTTTTTCATTGCAAATCAAAGCCCCGCAGCCCACCACACAGGTTTTATTCAGACGGTGAGCCACAACCGAAGCATGAGAGGTCACGCCTCCTCTGGCGGTCAACAAGCCATTGGCAGCATAAACTTCCTTGATATCATCGGGAACTGTATCACTTCTTACCAGAATCAGAGAGGTTTCAGGTTCCTGCTCGCGATATTTTTGTATCTCGGCAAGAGTAAAGACAATTCTGCCACTCATGGCTCCTCCGCTCACGCCAATACCATTTCCTAAAAAGACCTGATGCTCTTTTGCCCCAAGGTCGAAGGTTAATACTTTTTTATGCTCCCGCATGCTCATATCCCGGGTTTGAAGCAGATAAAGGTCTTTGATACTGGATCCTTCAAAGGTAAATTCCATCTCCTGAGGGCTCCAGCCTTTTTCCTCAATCAAAGTCACAGCCCAAGATTTAAGTTCTTGATAAATTTCGTGAAAATGAGTCTCCAGTGTATAATCAGTGTTTCGCATCTCAATATCCTGCTGCTTGATTGAGATAGGCATGGTTCTAACCAGACCGGAAACCACATCTTCCCCTTGATTCTGCAAGGTAAAATCACCCCACAGGCTCAAACTGTCTCCTGACCACCTGGGGTTATGGGTAAAAAAAACACCGGAACCGGAACTGTCTGAAAGATTGCCGAAAACCATCTCCTGAATTGTTACCGCAGTTCCCCAGTCATCGGAAATACCCATTATTTTACGGTAGGTTCGGGCTTTGGCTGCATTCCAGGAAGCAAAAACATTTTTAATGGTCATATGGAGCTGATCCAAAGAATTCTCCAAAATTGGAAAGCCATTATCCTGAATAAATTCTTTATAAGTCAGGGCCACCTTTTTCATCTGCTCACCGCTGAAGTGTTTTTTTAAAGAAAAACCTAATTTTTCCTTAGCACTGCTGATAACAGCGTCAAAAGCATCTCTTTCAAGTCCCATTGCCATGCCGTAGCATTGCAGAAAACGGCGATAACAATCCCAGGCAAACCATGCATTGCCGGTCAAATCGGCAATGCCCTTTGTAATCTCCTGATTAATACCCACATTTAAAAAAGTGTCCATCATGCCTGGCTGAGAAATTGAAGACCCGCTGCGCACTGAAAAAAGTAAGGGATTTTGAGGATTTCCAAAATATTTACCGGTGATTTTTTCCAGAAAAGCGATTTGACGGGCAAGTTGTTCCTTGAAATTAGCAGTAGCCGGAGAAAACCCTTCAATTATTTCCCGGCAGCGAAAAGCCTCTGTGGTAATAATAAAAGCCGGTGGTACGGGTAGACCAAAATTATGCAGCCGAACCATATTAAACCCTTTATTGCCCAGATAAATAATACCGGTGACCTTATTATTAGCATTGCTCAAAGAGGTCATATCCCGGATTGGATCATAGTTTAAAAGAAGCTGAAGCTTATTATCGGGAAGTTTGCTTGCCTGATGAAACAAAGTGTTTAGAATGCGGCTTAAAAAAAGATCCAGTTGCTGCAGGCCAAGGGAAAGAGCAATTTGATTGCGAAAAAAGATTTCCGATATACGGTAATCCAATTTATCTGCGCCAATTATTTCTCCTCCTGGCAAATATTTATTTAAAATGGCCTGCTGAGGCATTTTTAATAAAATATTGGTTAAATTTTGGCCGTGGATATTATTAAAATAATCATTGATTATATTTTTGACAGCCTGGGCAAATCCTTTAAAGATATCAAGATATTGAGTAAATGTAAATTCTTTGATATCAAGTGAATGAGATAATAGATCCATCTGAATTTCCATTTCCCCGGATGCAATTCCGTCAATTTCAAGGGCTTTTTGAAAAAGTATTAATCTATCGTAAATTTGATAAAAAGTAGCCTTTGTAATAAAGCTTAAATCAATATCATCCACCACTTCCTCTAAAAGAACGTTGATCAGACTCTCCAGACGAAAAGTCAGCCCCAGAGCATCAAATTTCATCTCATGATAACTGCCGTACATAGATGGAATGTCCACCGCAAAATGTCTTTTTTTATAGATATCTTCTCTGGCCTGGTATGATTTTGAAGATAAAATAAATTTCTTTAAAGTATCCAGATAATCCAGTAATAAAAACAGCCTGGTTTGATTATCATGTTCTGAAAGAGCTGCTTTTAGTCTATTCAGATGGGGAAATCCATCTGTTTGGAGGCGATTCAGATAATCATAAATCTCGGTAAAACCCAGGTTGTATTTATGATTCAAATGTTTATAAAATTTTATGAGCAGCAAAATTCTTTCCAGATCAGAGCTGCTTCCCCTTGAAATGGCTTTTAAAAGTTCTTCCAGCTTTTCTTCTTTAATGCTCAGCAAATCTTCCGGTATCTTGATTCCCTGTTTGACAAGGCCGGCCATCATTTCATGAACACCGTCAATATAAGGTCCCTGTTGTTCAATTTGATTATAAATATCAGAGGGCACAAAGATGGCTAATTCTTTTTTACTGCCGGTAGCCCAAAAGTTAAAAGTCGCCTCCATTAAACCCAAAATGCGGTTGCTGCTTTGGACATGACTTTGTTTCCTTAAAAAATGAATCAGAATATCTTTGCGATTGGAAATTTCATCCACGCGAGTGGAAATATCCCGCAGTTTTCCTTCAGCCCCTATATCATTAAAATATACTGGAAAAAGACGGGCCATTTGCTTGGCCAGATTATAAACAGAACTGATGTTGCTGTTTAAAAAACTGGTAATATCCCGTGGAAACAGATCAGTATCTTTTATAAAGACACCACCTATATCCATATTGATAATCAGGTTGGATAATAAACGAATGGACCATTTGGGGTTTAATTTTATCAGTTCCAGCCATGTTTTAATATTATGCAGGTGGCTGGGATTAACCTGTACCTGCCAGTCATTACTCACGCCTTGAAGCATGGGAAATTGAAAATCAAGATCAATTACAAAGTCCAGAAAATAGTTTACAAGATCACTTTCATCAGTTTGGTATACACCTTTGCCCATGTTCAGAACGCAGTCAAGAGTTGTTCCTGGAAATTTAGCGGCATTTTTTTTAAGAATGGAAAATGTTTTTTCAATGAGAATGCTGATCTGATGATTAGATTCATGCTTGATCAACCAGCTTAAAGTACGATTGATATCCCGAAGGACATCTTCATGCATAATGGCTAATCCTGAAATATTCATCATATGAAAGAGAAAGAGAACCTTCCATTGGTTGCGATGCTCAGAAGAAAATGCAAGGCTGGAAAAATCCTGGGGTAGTTTCCGGTAAGATTCTGTTATAAATCGAAAGCCGGGTAAAACCAATAATTTTTTCAAGGTGCGCCTGGCATCAAGATCATTTTTTTGTTTAATATCAGCCAGCAAATCTTGACTTGTTTGCAAAAATGAATGAGATATGTTTTCAAACAGGGGCTCTATGATATTCGGTTTAATGGGTGTTTCAATTTCCGATAAAAGCCAGGATAGAGGGTCTTTTTCCTCTAACCAGTATGTGTAGGTAAACTCCAGATAACGAATCATTAAGGCGTTGACATCCCTGTATTTGGCCGCGGGCTGCGAAATACCCTCATAAAAAAGTTTGGCCAGCCGGTTGATTGGGTAAAAGCTTTTGACAAAAAGAAAGAATAAATCATCTTTGAATTGGAATATTTTTTTAAATGAGTGATTAATAACCGGAATAAAGCGCTCGATTTCATAGTCAGCCTCTTTTAATATTTTTTCTATAAATACAAGTAAATTATCTGCCGCATCCAAAACAACCTGAGAATCTTTTACAGAGCATACTGCATCTAAAAAAATATCGGTCATTATCTGCGCGGCTTGGGGCCCTTTTGCATGATTTTTCATCAAATGGAAATAATTAAGAGAATAGCCCCTGGCCTCGCTGATAATAAAGCGCCAGTTCTTATAGGGGTGTGAAAGCTCTTTTAAAAATATATTCAGACCTTCCAGGATTCCATAATATTTGGACATCACTTCCTGCAATGCCAGATAACGGTCATCAATTAAGACATCCACATGATAGGTGGCAATATTGGTTTCTAAGGCCTTTGACTGAATCATATATTCCTCCAGAGTGGAAATAAGACAAAAATATTTTATTTAATATATGATACATTTAAAGAGCAAAAAATGCAATTTTTAACCTGAAAAACAACCAGCCATAAAAAAAGCAGTAAACGGTTATAACCGTTAACCCCTTTTTCGGATTAATCTTTTTTTAATAAATTTTACTTATTAATATGGTGCCGAGGGACAGAATCGAACTGCCGACACGGGGATTTTCAGTCCCCTGCTCTACCGACTGAGCTACCTCGGCATGCAAAAAAAAAGCACCTTGCCCATAAAAAAAGATAGTCTATAGCCTTTTTTGCGAACACCTGTCAAGATTTTTTTAGGCCATATCCCCAAAAATATATTGAACTATAGCGCAGGCCGCAATGGCAGCGGTTTCTGCTCTTAAAATTCGAGGTCCTAAAGTGGCGATGGACACTCCTTTATCCTGTGCCTGTTTAATTTCGCTTGATGTAAACCCTCCTTCCGGCCCCATTATAATCATCATCTGTTTTGGCCTTATTTTTGATTGAAAAAGGTCTGAGATGATACTATTGGTTGATTTTTCATAAAAGATAATTGATAAATCGCAATGTTCGGTTAGTTTTAAGAGTTCTTGAAAGGATATAAAAGGCCCGATATCCATAAGCATTCCCCTCTTGCACTGCTTTAAAGCCTCTTTACTAATTATTTTCCAGCGCTGGATTCGGTTTTCAAGACGTTTTATTTTGGGAATTACAATGGAACGGGCAGCGGTAAAAGGAATCCACTGAACAGCTCCAAGTTCGGTAAGCTGTCGGACCAGGATATCCATTTTACGGTTTTTCAAAATTGCCTGGGCCACTATAAGCCGCAGTGGGGAATCAGTATTTGATCGATATTGGTCTAATATTTGCAACGGTACTCTTTGAGATGATATTCTTTGAGATGGTTGATCAATAATTTTAGCGTGATAATTATAACCATTTCCATCAAAAAGTTCTATGGTTTCACCTGGTTTTAGCCTGAGAACCTGATTGAGATGTTTGGCGTCAGATCCGGTTATAGCGGGAATTGATCGGTTTAATTGATTCAGAGAAATGAAAAAACGGTACATATTAAAAATTATCCTTTTTAGCATAAGTCATGCAGACAAATTATTTACTAATATATCAAGTCACAGGAAATCAATGTTTTTAGCTGCCAGGTGGAAAAAATACGCCTGATAAAATTTCCAATTTTTGAAAAATCCTGAAAATCAAACAAGTTGACACCCTATAAGGTGTATGTTAAATATTTTGCAGCTTTAATGAAATTTGCTTTTTTAATAGTATTATGGGAGGCAATATGATTAATAATAAAATTTCCGATAATTTACCAAAACCAGTCAATTCAGAAACTAAAGAGATAATTGAGTTAACAGATGAGGTTATCGATACTCCGGATAGCCGGAAAAAAATAATCGAATTGACTGATGTTGTTGGCGGTATTGAAGATATTGGAGAGGATATTATCGAACTTACAGATATAATTGAATCCAGCGCACCAACTGATGAAGATATTATTGAGCTGACGGATATTATTGCAGATCCTGAAGATATTATTGAGCTGACGGATATTATTGCAGATCCTGAAGATATTATTGAGCTAACGGATATTATTTCAGCCTCTGAAAATATTAAACCAGAAGATATTAAAGAGGACATTATTGATCTGATAGATATAGCTGAACCAGTTAGAACGACTGATGAAAATATTATCGAATTATCGGATATTGCCGAGGTTTCAACCTCCGAAGAAGAGGTTATTGATTTAACAGACGAGATTATAGAAGAAGAAGGTTTGGATGACCTGGATCTGACTGAAAAAGTTGAGGATAGCATTGAAGAATTATTTGATAAAGATGAAAATATTGACCTCACACAGACAACTACAGAATCTGAAATAGAGGATGTAAAAACAGCTTTTGAGCCTTTGCCGGCAGAGGCTGATCATGCCCATTTGGAGGATAATGATTTTGTTGAAACCACGGATTCGGCTTTACCTGAAGATGATGAAGAAATGGATGTGGAAATAATAGAAGAAGTTGTTGATGCTGAAAATGAAATAGAAGCAGAAACAGAAACAGCAGAAGATGAGCCGTATGCAGGCACTCCGGCAATTGAAGATGTCGGCCTTGCCGGAGACACAAAAGGCACAGAAAACATAGAAGATACAGAAGATACAGAAGAACTATTAATAGAAAGTGAATCAAAAGCAGAGTTTAATCCGGCTAAAGCTTTGGGAGTTCAATCAGATACTGCTGATAATTTTGAAATTGAAAAAATAACCAGCGAAGATCAACCTGAGTTTGTAATAATCCCGGAGGAGCCAAACGGTAAAATTGACGGTAAAATTGACGATAGAGACGAAATTCCTGAATCCATTACACAATTAGAGGATGTTTCAAGGGAACCTGAGCTGATTTCTTTGTCAGAGGAGCAGATCGAGGCAGCTTTGGAAAGAGTGATTGATAAATTATATGCTGATAAAATTGAAGATTTAATCATAGATGTTATTCACAAGGCGGTTACTAAAGAAATTACTAAAATTAAACAGGCCTTGCTTGATAATACGGATAATGTTTTATAAAGTGTGAGATGTGTCTGTGTATGTGTATGTAACGAAACAGACAGGCAAGATGAAATTTTTTTTTGGGTTTTTTTTCGTTTATAAGCAGGGGATTATCAACTAATCCCCTGCTTGTTTTTGTAATGTTCAATATGCGGAATGCGGCTGAACTCATGTTCGTGTTCCTGAAGGTTTTTTTGAAGCAAGGAGTAATTTTAAATGAAAGATAATTTGCTTGATAAGGGATATGACCCCCTGAAAGTTGAACAGCGCTGGTATAAATACTGGGAAGAAAATAAACTATTCGCGGCAGACGCCACAAGCAGTCAAAAAAGCTACTCTATTGTTATACCTCCCCCGAATGTTACAGGTGTTTTGCATATGGGGCATGCCCTGAATAATACAATGCAGGATATTCTTTGTCGCTATAGACGACTGCAGGGAGATAATGTGCTTTGGATGCCGGGCACTGATCATGCTGGAATCGCCACCCAGAATGTAGTGGAAAAAAAACTGGCCAGGGAAAAAACCGACCGGCATCAACTAGGCAGGGAAAACTTTATAGAAGCGGTTTGGCAGTGGCGTAAAAAATACGGCAGTGCGATTATCAATCAGTTAAAACGGCTGGGAGCTTCATGTGACTGGGAGCGGGAAAGATTTACCATGGATGAGGGGCTGTCCAGGGCAGTTCGCAAGGTCTTTGTGAAATTATATGAGGACGGCCTTATTTATCAGGGCAATTATATTATCAACTGGTGCCACCGCTGTAACACTGCTCTATCAGATCTGGAAGTAGAGCATGCTGAAATTGAAGGTCATTTATGGCATATCCGTTATCCATTTGCTGACGGCTCCGGCCATATAGTGATTGCTACAACCAGGCCGGAAACAATGTTGGGAGACACTGCAGTAGCAGTCAATCCAGAAGATGAACGTTATACATCCCTGCTTTGCGACCAGTTGATTCTGCCCCTGATGAATCGCCCAATTCCGTTGATCAGAGATAAATATGTTGATACAAAATTTGGAACAGGGGCTTTAAAAATAACCCCTGCACATGACCCTAACGATTTTGAGATCGGACTTCGTCACTCCTTAGCCTCTATCAAGGTAATCGGGGATAACGGCAAAATGAACTCAAAAGCCGGTCAGTTTGAAGGGCTGGATCGTTTTGAATGCCGTGAAATGGTAGTAAAGGCTTTAAAACAGGCTGGCTTGATAGAAAAAATTATGGCGCATCCCCATAGCGTCGGTCATTGTTATCGATGCAAATCCGTGGTTGAACCTAATTTATCCAAACAGTGGTTTGTAAAAACAAAGCCCCTGGCTAAAAAGGCGATTGCAGCAGTGGAAAACGGGCAGACAAAGATAATTCCCGGTTCCTGGAACAAAACCTATTTTGAATGGATGCGTAATATTAAAGATTGGTGCATTTCACGGCAGATCTGGTGGGGTCATCAGATTCCAGCCTGGACCTGCGGCAAATGCGGCAAACTCATAGTTGCTCAAAAAGATCCAACTTTTTGCCCGGAGTGCAAAAGCCATGATTTGACACAGGAGACAGATGTGCTTGACACATGGTTCAGTTCCGCGCTGTGGCCTTTTTCAACAATGGGATGGCCGGATAATACGCCTTTGTTAAAAAACTTTTACCCAACCAGTGTTTTGATTACCGGCTTTGATATTCTCTTTTTCTGGGTAGCCAGAATGATGATGATGGGCATATATTGCATGAAAGATGTTCCATTTAAAGATGTTTATGTTCACGCTCTGGTAAGGGATGAACATGGCAAGAAAATGAGCAAATCCAAGGGCAATGTCATTGATCCTCTTGATATCATTGATAAATATGGAACAGATGCATTTCGTTTTACCTTGGCGGCCTTTGCAGCCCAGGGCCGGGATATCAAAATGAGTGAAAAACGGGTGGATGGTTATCGGCATTTTATTAATAAGCTTTGGAATGCAGCCCGTTTTGCCCTGATGCATATTTCAAAAGAGAATGATAAAATTGATTTGAGATTGCTTAGTCTGCCGGATCAATGGATTTTGTCAAGGCTGAGCAGAGTTACTGATATGGTGGAAAAAGCCCTGGACAGCTATCGTTTCAATGACGCGGCCGCAACTCTCTATCAATTTGTGTGGCATGAATTCTGCGACTGGTATCTGGAAGCTGCCAAACTGGCTCTTTACGAGAAAGAAGGCCCGGCTCAAAAACAAGTCGCCAGGGCAGTACTTGGTTTTGTGCTGGAAAACACCTTGATTTTGCTGCATCCTTTTATTCCTTTTATTACTGAAGAAATCTGGCATAAACTACCGGCAACCAAAGGATCGATTATGCGAGCTGTTTTTCCTTCCAATGCAGCTCGCCTGGCCGGTATGATCAGGAATAAAGAGGTGGAAGAGCAAATGGAGCTGATAAGCGCTATAATCACCGCCATTAGAAATATTCGGGGTGAAATGAATATCCCGCCAGCTTCAGCCTTAGAGGCTGTTATTCAAACACCAGAGGATAATATTCATGCTGTTTTACAAAAAGAAAATAATCTGATTATAAATCTGGCCGGGTTAAAAAAACTTGAAATCAGCGGGCCCGGCACAAGGCCCAAAATTGCTGCAACCGCTATTGTCGGTAATGCGGAAATATTTGTGATTCTTAAAGGAGTTATTGATTTTAATCAGGAAGCAACCAGGCTGACCAAAGAAATTAATAAAATTGCCAAAGAACTTACAGGAGTTGCCAAAAAACTGGGTAATGAAGATTTTCTGAATAAAGCTCCGGAACAGGTAGTTAATAAGGTCAGACAAAAACACGCGGGCTTGCTGGAAAAACAACAGAAACTTCAAGCAACTCTGACAAGATTGAATAATCTTAACGTATAAGGAACGGGGCATTGGGAAAAATAATTTTTTAATTTTTCAGCAGGAAAATTATTATGAATTCAATAAATAATATAATTGATCTGGCCTTAATGGAAGATATTGGCCCAGGTGATATTACCACAGATAATCTGGTAGAGCCTGATCAATGCGGCACAGGCATAATTATTGCCAAAGAACCACTGGTTCTGGCTGGGCTGGAAACAGCCAGGCAGACTTTTTTGAAAATAGATCCAGCTCTTATTTTTATAACCGATTATCAAGATGGTGATTTAATTGAGACAGGAGATGTGGTTCTTAAAATCAAGGGCAGTTTAAGTGCTTTGCTCAAAGCTGAGAGAACAGCTCTTAATTTTTTGCAGCGACTATCCGGTATTGCGACTATGGTACGTTCCTATCTTAAAGAACTTGGCGATAGCCAGGTGCGTCTTACCGATACCCGAAAAACCACTCCTGGTTTGCGGGTATTGGAAAAATATGCTGTTAGAGTCGGTGGGGGTCATAATCACAGGCACGGACTCTATGATGGTGTTTTAATAAAAGATAATCATATTGCCGTCAGCAAGGGAATAGTTAATGCAGTAACCCAAATTCGGAAAAAAATTTCGCATCTGATAAAAATAGAGGTTGAAGTAACTGACATGGAAGAAGTTATGCAGGCTCTTGAAGCAGGTGTGGACGTTATAATGCTGGATAATATGGATTTGGAGATGATTATAAAAGCTGTAAAAATTATCAACCATAAGGCCATGGTTGAGGTTTCCGGTGGAATAACCAGGGCAAATCTTAATAAATTGTCGAAAACCGGAGTAGATATCATCTCTATGGGAGCTTTAACCCATTCAGCAAGGTCAGTTGATTTAAGTATGAGAATCACCTTGGATTAATCAATTATGATTCCAATTCGGGATACTATATCCTCTAAAAATTTTCCAATTGTTAATTTTTCCCTGATCGGAATTAACATATTAGTCTATCTTCTGGAAGTGGCGCAAAACGCAAATCTGGACAGGTTTATCTATATGTACGGACTTGTGCCGGCCCGTTATTTTGTTCCTCAGATTGCAGCATATTTTACCCTTGATCAGCAAATTTTTTCTCTGATCTCCTTTATGTTTTTGCATGGCGGTTTTTTGCATCTGCTCGGCAATATGTGGACCTTATATATTTTCGGTGATAATGTTGAAGATCATTTAGGTTCTTTTCGCTATTTATTATTTTTTTTACTCTGCGGTCTTGCCTCTGGTTTTTCCCATCTGATTATCAACCCCCAGTCGAATGTGCCCACGGTAGGCGCCAGCGGGGCTATTGCCGGTGTAATGGGAGCCTATTTTTTGCTATATCCCAAAGCAAGAATATTAACCTTGATACCAATAATATTTATTCCCTGGTTTATCGAGATTCCAGCCTTCTTTTTTTTGGGAATCTGGTTTTTATTTCAATTTCTTCGAGCCACCACCGGTCACGCTGCTGCAAGCGGCATTGCCTGGTGGGCTCATATTGGCGGATTTATTTCCGGTATAATCTTTCTTAAAATCTTTCAGGCCCTGCCCATGGCCGGCGTAAATAATAAAATCCGTCATGTCACTGCCAGGAAAAAAACTCGTCACCTGCAAGTCATTCGACCTTCTGATACAGGTCAGAGTTCTAATCTTTACGCCACAATAAAAATTTCGCGTTATGAAGCCCTGGCAGGAACCCGTAAACTGGTTAATATTCCAAGAGGTTTTAATAAACAGCTTTTTAATGTGCTGATTCCAGCAGGAATAACAACGGGCAAGGTTTTAAAATTAAAAGGTCTGGGCAAAAATATGCCGCAAGGATCTCGCGGCGATCTATACCTAAAGGTTATGATCCAATAATAACTTGAATTTCATCCTAATATTCAAGTTGTAATGGCTGGCGGTAGCATCAATAAAAATTCCAGGTTATATCATCCGGCATCCGCCAACATTTTTGCCTGATTCCAGCATATTTTCCAAAAGATAATCAGGGCTTATCCAACAAACGGTTCAGATTGTGGTGTTTGTTATACGCGTGTTTTGTTTTAAGATATACGTTTCAAGATTGCTTGCATATCGCTTTGAATTTTGTCTTTAGGAATATTCAAGCGCTTTGCTACTTCCTCAAATATCTCGTCATTCAATTCAATATCGAAAGCTACCTTATTTGAACCACATTTGCTGCAAGAAGCCACGTCAATGTAATCTGTATTCTTGTGAACTTTGAAATGAATATAGCCTAAATTGAGAGTTTGTTTCATGTGGTGCCTTAGTAAGTTTTGTGCTTCGTCATCACCCATGTCATAAACGCCACCAATTTTAAATATACGCCTTTTGAAAATGCCTTTGTGACCACAGGCGTGACAACTCACAGGAGCAAGCCTATTAAACTTTTTTGATCTCAATATATCGTCAACTTCTTTTTTTGACAACTCAGCTATTCTAATTGTTCTATCCATTGCTATTTTACTCCTTATTTAAAAAGCCATCATACAAATTATTACTTTAGAAATAGAGTAAAATTCAGATTCCCTGCATTTTTTGAATCAAATCACATAAAAGCCTTACCCCAAAGCCGGTTCCACCTGGTTCACAATAAGCATCGGACTTTTTAATATAGGCTGGTCCGGCAATATCAATATGTGCCCAAGGTGTGTTTTTTACAAAATCAGCCAGGAATAAAGCCGCTGTAATTGCTCCGCCCCAGCGGGAGCTGCTCATATTGCATAAATCAGCAAAATCACTTTTTAAAAGCTCTTTATAATCATCGGGCATGGGCATGGGCCAGCAGCGTTCATGGGTTTTTTTACCTGATTTGATTATTAAATCAGTTAAATTATTATCAGACCCAAAAACTCCGGCAATTTTCTCTCCCAGAGCAACCACGCAGGCCCCGGTCAAAGTGGCTAGATCAATAACTGCTTGGGGCTTATACTCTTTAATAACATAGGCTAAGGCATCAGCTAAAATCAGACGGCCTTCTGCGTCGGTATTCCCGATTTCCACACTTTGACCTGCCCAGGTTTTAATGATATCCCCAGGCCGGATGGCTTTGCCGGAAGGCATATTTTCCACCAGAGGCATTACCCCGATTATATTTATTTTGGGTTTTAGTTTGGCCAAAGCGATCATGGCACCGGCAACTGTTGCAGCGCCTGACATATCCATTTTCATCCCGGTTAAACCATCTGCTGATTTTAAATTTATACCACCGGAATCAAATGTAACTCCTTTGCCCACCAGGGCCACAGTTTTTTCAGCGTTCCCTGCTTTATATTCTAAAATTACCATTCTGGGTCTGGCATTGCTGCCGGCTGCGACTGCTAAAATACCGCCGAATTTATTAACTTGTAAAAATTTTTCATCCAAAAGAGTGGTCTTGAGACCAGCTGTTTTTGCAAGTGAGATAATCCCATTTGCAAAAACAGCTGGTTTTTTATCGTTAGAGGGAGTGCTGACCCATTCTCTGGCCAGTACGGTTCCCTTGCAAATTATTTCAATTTGATGTGATAGTTTATTATATTTTTTAGCTGTGCCGGCACCTGCTAAAACCTCAATTTTTTTTAAGGGAGCCTTTTTTTCTTTTTTATATTTATCAAAAATATGGTTACCCAAAAAAGCCCCTTCAAACAGGGCTGTTAATCTGTTTTCAGTTTCCAAAGGCAGGGCTTTAGCAAGTGGCGCTGCAATCAAAACTTCCTTAAGCCCTGCTTTGACACAGTATTTTACAGCATTTCCGGCAAAAATTCTTAATTTCTCCAAATCTATCTGAGATAGTTTTCCCAAACCCATAAAGACGACTCGTTCAGCTTTTATATTGGGAGGATTATATAAAACGATTTTTTCATCTTTTTTCCCCTGAAACTCCTGTTTTTCTTTGCCCAGCTCAATAAGAGAAATAATCGATTTTATATTATGAATTTTTTGATCTTCGCAGACCGGAATCACCAGAGTACTTATTTGACATTTTTTTAGATCAACAGATTTTAACATATTGGGTTATTCCTTAATACTTTTTCGGCATTCTTTATTAATGGCCAACGATAGTTTACACTTTTGACGGTTATTGCTTTCTACCAAGAAACTCTTTCGATCAATCGCAAGTTTCTTATAGAAAAAAATGGCGTCGCGAAATATAAAGCTCGTTCCCACGCTCCAGCGTGGGAATGCATACCACATAGAGTTCCCACGCTGGAGCATGGGAACCAGGCAAGAAGCAACATCTAAAAAGTGTAAACTAAATTTGAAGGATGCCATTTTTTCAAGTAAATGCCGGGTATTATAAAAAACACAAACCACGGATATTTATCTTTGAATCGTAAGTGTAGTAATTACTACCGGTTCTTTGGGTTTATCCATTGGGCCGGTCGGCACACAGCCGATTTCTTTTACTACCTCCAGTCCATTAATTACTTTACCAAAAACTGTATGTCGGTCATCTAAATGGGGGGTGGGCCCTAAGGTTATAAAAAACTGGCTTCCATTGGTGCCGGGGCCGGCATTGGCCATGGATAAAATTCCAGCACTGGAATGCCGCAAAGAGGAATCAAATTCATCATCAAAACGATATCCTGGATCACCGGTTCCGCTCCCAAGTGGGCAGCCGCCCTGAATCATAAAGCCTTCAATCACCCTGTGAAAGATAAGACCATCATAAAAATTTCCCTCTTTTTGAGTCTCCTGGCGACCTTCGGCCAGATTAATAAAATTCCAAACCGTCTCAGGACACTCTTTTGCATAAAGTTCAATCTCAAAATCTCCCAGAGTTGTTGCAAATAATGCACTAACCCGATCCATATCCTCTTTATAATCTGTTTTTGTAATGCTCATTTTTTCTCCTGTTTTAATTTATTGTAAGGGACAAAATTTATCTATAATTATCATAATCTAATTTTTTGCTTGTGAGGTTAAAAGTTCAACCACTTCCGGGAAATCAATTTTTAAGCGCTTGACGGTTTCAAGGGTAGGTACGCCTTCAAGAGTCCAGCCTCTGCGCTTATATACAGCATCTTTTAATTTTTCGTACTGCTTTTCCCGATATTGACGCAAGGCAGCAATCTTGTCTTTCGTGGTTTTTCCGCTTAAATCCTCAATCCCAAGGTTTTCCTTTAGCTGTTTGTCATAACGATCCTGGCGCGAAAGATACTCCTCTTTGGTTACCGGCCCCATTGCCCTGTACGGAATTGAATCCTGCTTGCGTGTGCCAAAGCCCATTTTTAAATTAAAAATCCTCTGAAAATTATAAACCGCCTCGCTCATGGTAATCAAATCCTCCGGCCCAACCTCAATTCCGGTTACGGCTGTAAAATATTGCGAGTACCACTGAACATGTTTTATTACTTTGGCGGGTTCTTTGGTATTTTTATTATCAGGTGGAACAACATCGTTCCAGGGCAGTTTACACAAACCACAGAGGCTGAACCAGGTGCGAAACATGGGAAACCAGTGGAGAGCCTCGGCCTTTAGTTCAAAAGTCGGCATAAATTTATGAACCATGTCTAAAAAAATCAGCCAGGCTTCATCATGCTGAGCTCCTTTCAGGGCCAAACCATAACCGCCCTGCTGAGCCAGAGATTCTTTGGTCATATATTCTGAAAATTCTAGGCCCTTTGATTCCATGCCGATGTCCTGCAAAAATTTAGGATCTGCGCCGAATTTTTCAGCAAATAAAGATTTCATCTTCAAAATCCCCTGTCCTGCAATAACGCCAAAACCCTTGCCTTGCGCCATCTCATGCAGCAAATTCAGTGCGCTCAAGCGATTTCCAAAATTCATTTCCAAACCACTGGTTTGGCTAATATCAATCAATCCCGCTTCATAACATTCCATGATAAAAGCCATGCCTGTGCCAACTGAAATAGTATCCAGGCCATATGTATCACAATAAAAATTCATCTCTAAAATTGTATATGGATCAAAAATACCCAGATTGGAACCGCAGCCTGCAATGGTTTCATACTCAGGGCCATCAACAAAAACTTTTTTCCCTTTAAAGGGCCCTGTTAATGGCACAAAATCTCTGACACCGTGAGCACAAGCCAGTACGCAGCCTTTCCAGCAGCCGTCAAAACCAGGATCAAAAAGATGTTTAAAAACTTCGTCTCCGATATTATTGCCCTGTGGATGGCTGCCGAACTTAAAATTATGCGTTGGCAAAAGATCAAATTCATTCATAATTGGAACCAGATGTGTGGTGCCGATACTTGACATTCTATTAAGTTTGGGATCAACTTCGAGGATTTCCCTGGAATGCAGACGAGCCACCTTTTTTAACATTTCTTTATCAACCGGCTGATTAGAGTCCAGATTAACCGGATGGTCGCGAACAACTATCGCCTTAAGACCCTTATGGGCCATAACAGTGCCGATGCCGCCCCTGCCTGCTTGTTTATATCTGGCCATTTTTCTTTTAAGATCATACCATGTAAAATTTAAACACCCAAAAAGAGTGTGATAGGCTCCAGGGCCGGTTGACACCACTGAAATTCCGCCTGGCTTTGGATTAGCAAAATGTTCATGTAAAACCTGCGAAATTTCATGGGAAGCTTCGGGAAGTCCTTTTATTTTAAATATTTCTACCTTTTGCGCGGGGCCGTCAATAAAAAGCACAAGGTCCTTAGTTGATTTACCGCTGATCTTCAAAGCATCAAAACCAGCGAATTTAAGCAAGGGACCGAAATGACCACCAACATTGGAATCAACAACCGAACCAGTAAGCGGCGAAATGCTGGTTACCGTACTTTTGCCGGACCCAGGGTAGTTGGGAGTGCCCCCTAATGGACCGCATGCAATGCAGATAGCATTTTCAGGATCATTCCAGGTTGTAGTGGATTTAACCGCATTCCAGAGCAGCCAGAGATCATAGCCCTTACCGCCAATAAAGGTTTTTTTTATCTTTTTTGCCACAGGTTCAACCGAAATTATTCCATTCGTGATATCAACAAATAAAAATTGATCTGTATAGCCATGCTTAATAACAGGCCGCTGATAAGTTAAGGATTTGATACTATTAAAGATTAAATCAGCCACATCCTGCTCCTTTATTTTTTTGCTTAAATTTTCCTACTGCATCTGACAAGGTACTAATATTTTCTTGACTTGCAATGAGGTGCTTCTTAGTTTATTTTTAATATTTTAACAATAATATTTTCCCAATAATATTTCAACATGGAGATTTAAAATAATGCTGAATAACAAACATATTGGATTTATCGGATCAGGCAATATGGGGGAAGCTCTGATTAGCGGACTGATTGGATCAGGTTCAGCCAAACCTGAAAATATTATCTGCTCGGATATTCGTCAAGAACCTTTGGATCGTTTGGCCAAAACTTATGAAATTAAAACAACAACCAATAATAAAGAGGTTATAACAAGCTCCGATATTATTATTTACGCGGTTAAACCCCAGATTATAGCGTCTGTTTTAACAGAAACAGCGGGCCTGCTGGATATGTCAAAACTGGTAATTTCAATTGCAGCCGGAGTCCCTTTGGCGGCCATTGAATCTTGCCTTGATAAGACATTACGGCTGATTCGGGTAATGCCCAATGTAGCAGTCTCGGTTAAAGAGGGCGCAACAGCTATAGCAGCTGGTTCCCATGCTTTAAAAGAGGATGTTGATCTTGCAATGGAAATTTTTAATTCTGTTGGGAAATGCGTTTTTTTGAAAGAAAATAATCTTATGGATGCGGTAACCGGCTTAAGCGGCAGCGGGCCTGCCTATATTTTCTTAATCATTGATGCTTTGTCTGATGCTGGTGTTAAGATGGGCCTTTCGCGGCAGGATTCACAGCTTTTGTCAACCCAGACTGTATTAGGCGCTGCCAAACTTGTTCTGGAAACAAAAACCCATCCAGCAGAGCTCAAAGATACGGTTACATCCCCTGGTGGAACTTCCATTGCAGGGCTGCATACCCTTGAAAAAGGTGGTTTACGTACTACTTTGATTGAGGCAGTGGAAACAGCAACCCAAAGATCAGTAGAACTTGGCAAAATAATTACAGATACTTTTAACGCTGATAAAAAAAACTCTTAAAGGCAAAGAAAACGAAATATGTTTACTGAAACAATATCAAATTCAGCAGCTTTTTTAGCAGGCTTGCTCTCTTTTTTTTCGCCCTGCGTACTGCCGCTGCTTCCGGCTTATTTTAGTTTTATTACCGGATTATCGCTGGAAGAACTGATAGAAGCTAAAAATACACAAATTCGTCAAAAAATTATTTTAGCTACCCTTGCCTTTGTAACAGGATTTTCTTCTATTTTCATTTTGCTCGGGGCATCAGCTTCCATGATGGGCGGTTTTATTTTTCAATATCAGGAAATAATCCGGGTGGCTGGAGGAATCCTGATTATCATTTTGGGAGTTCATTTAACAGGTCTTATCAGAATCAGGATCCTTGAGTTTGAAAAACGGATCCACCTTAACAAAAAGCCGCTTCATTTTTTAGGCACATTTATTATCGGCATGGCATTTGGAGCAGGCTGGAGTCCCTGCATAGGACCACTTTTGGGTTCGGTTCTCATAATTGCCGGCAGCAAGGAAACAGTGGGGCAGGGAATCGTGCTTTTAGGGTTCTATTCTATTGGCCTGGCTCTGCCCTTTATCATTATTTCCTTTTTTATTAACTATTTATTGACTATGATGAAAAAAACATCAAAAATATTAAAATATGTTAATCTTGCGGCAGGCTGGCTTTTAATAATAATCGGACTTTTGCTGGTTACCAACAGCCTTCATTTTCTTGGGTTTTCATAGTGAAAAATCTGTTAAAATTTTTAAATAATTTATTTTATGCAAAGGTTTCAGAGCCTTTGCCTGTCTGAGGGGAAATATGAAAAAAAAATTATTGCAACTGGTTTCAGGATTTCTGTTTTTCTTTATTATATCAGGACCTGCGCCGGATACTTCAGCTTCAGGGAAAATTGAGTGGCAATCCTATAAAAAGGGAATCAGCCTTAGTAAAAGCATTTCAAAAAAGGTATTTATAAATTTCCATGCAGACTGGTGCCGCTATTGTCTTGCCATGGAAAAAGAGACATTCACTAATTCAGCGGTTGTGGCCTATCTTAACAAACATTTTATTCCAATAAAAGTAGACTCAGAACATGAAAAAAAAATTGCAGATCAATATCAGGTCAGGGGGTTGCCATTAACCTGCTTTCTTTCTGAAACAGCTGAGCGTATTGCATGCCGTCCCGGCTATATATCTGCTGACGAACTTTTACAAATTTTAAAATATATTGGCACCGACAGTTATAAACATACCAGTTTTAATAATTTTTTAAAAAATGACAAATAATATTTTCCCGATAATAAAAACCCTTATTCAAAATTCAACTCCACCGCAGCCTCCTTTTGGCAAAAAATATCAGGCAACCTGTGTTTTTTTATTACTTTATCAAATGAAACAGGAGTTAACTGTTCTGGGGATTCAGAAAACCGATACAATTGGTTATCCCTGGCGTAATCAGGTGGCACTTCCTGGAGGGCATGTTGATCCAGAGGATAACAGCCCCAAAGAAGCTGTTTTCCGCGAGCTGCAAGAGGAACTTGCTATTTTGCCGCGTCAGGTTGAGCTGCTGGGCTCCTTAGGGCATTTTCAAACGATAAATCAAAAAGATATTGAGGTATTTGTGGGTACCTGGGATAAAAGCGGGCCTCTTAATTTTGATGAAACTGAAATCTCGCGGATACTTGAAATTCCTTTTAAAACACTTCTTAAGACCCATCTTGAAAGAAAATTTCATAGTCGACGGTTAGAGCTGGATGTCACAAGCCTTCGGTATCCGCTTGAAGATGTGGAGATATGGGGCGTCACAGCTAAAATATTATACCACTTTATTGAACTTTTATACCCAAAATTTCAAATCTGAATTCGCTTATAAAAAACACCGGCTTTTATGTATGGTGGTCAATATAATGACTGACCAGACGAACCGTGATAATAATACAGACAGTGGCACTAAGTATAAATAATAGAATCGGTACCCAAATATAAGAATGATATTCCCGGGTTAAGCCGGCAGTATAGATACCTGTCAGACTGAAAATCACCACCAGCGCCATCAGACTACCCATTATATAACAGGCGGGTTCTGAATCATACCATGGGATAATAGCTCTTCGAAATGTGGGATTTTGAGTTAAACGCATAATTTTTTCAAAAAATTTAAACCATAACCATATCTAATTATCTTAAAACATATGATTTGGCTTTTTTGCAAGCCTTATTATAAAAAATATAGGACATTATCTTATGAAAGGACTTGAATTATCAGAACTGTATTATAATAAATTCGGCGCCGGCATGATAAAAGAAAAATTTCCTGAATATCAGCAAAAAACAGCAGTTGGTCTTGCAGGAGAAGGCTCAGACTGTTTTGGATTTGATGATGAACTATCACGTGATCATGATTGGGGGCCTGGGTTTTGTCTTTGGCTTGAAATGGATGATTATAAAAAAATCGGGCAGGCACTTTCAAATGAGTATGAAAACCTTCCCCTGGAATATAAAGGCTTTAAGAGGATACCCAGTCAGTGGGGAAAAGGGCGTGTCGGAGTTATTGAAATCGGTTCATTTTACGAAAAATTTATAGGAGTTCCACATGTGCCTGATTCTCTTGAAAGGTGGTACTATATTCCTGAAAGCAATCTTGCAACATGCACAAACGGCAAAATTTTTACCGATCCTTTAGGAAAATTTTCCAAAATAAGAAACACGCTGCTTGACTTTTATCCTGAAGATGTGCGCCTTTCTTTAATCACATCAAGATGCGTATCAGCCGCACAGTCAGGGCAGTACAACTATGCCCGCTCAATTTCCCATAAGGAATATTTTGCAGCGCGTTATGCTGAAGTAAAATTCTCATCAGATATCATATCATTACTTTTTTTGCTGAATAAAAAATATGAGCCCTTTTATAAATGGAAACACCGCGCTGTTCGCAGCCTTACCATCCTTGGTGAGTTTATGTACTTTAAAATCAATGAAATTATTAAAGCTGATAATCATAAAATAAAAATATCGAAAATCGAACATATTTCAGCTGAAATAATTAAAGAGCTTCACCATCAGGGTCTCAGTGATTCAAAAAGTGATTTTCTTCTTGATCATTGTCCATCCATACATTCAAAAATAAAAGATGAAAAATTAAAAGCAAGGGATGTCTGGGCCGCATAATACCCAATAATAAGGAAAATAAAAAAGTGAAAAACATTCTTATCATCGGCGGAAGTTATTTTGCTGGAAGAATATTTGTTGAAGAACTTCTTAAAATTAAAGAATATAATATTTATGTTTTCAACAGAGGTAACGCGCCATTACAACAAAAACTCGTTGAACTCAGAGGAGACAGGGAAAATAAAGACGATATTAAAAACAAAATTCCTGATTTAAACTGGGATGTGCTGGTTGATTTTTGTGCTTATAATCCCGAGCATATCAGTAAAATGCTCACAGGCCTGAAAGGCTCTCTCAAACATTATATTCTTATAAGCACCACATCGATTTATAAAAATGGATTGTATTTGCCTCTATCGGAAAAATCACCTAAGCTTACCGCTCCTCAGCCTGAACTTGGCGAGTACGCAGATTATGGATATCATAAGTGGCTTGCGGAATGCAGATTAAAAGAGGAATGTGCCTTAAAGGGAATAAAGTTTACCTGCCTAAGACCGTCCATTATTTACGGAGAGTATAATTATGCTCCACGGGAATCCTGGTTTTTTGATCGTATAAGAGATGAAAAACCTCTTATTATCCCTGAACCCGGGCTGGCGCTTTTTAGTTTTGTTTATGTGGTTGACTTTGCGCGTATTCTTATAAAAAGCATTTTAAATGAAAAAATGTTTGACCAGGACTTTAATGTTGCTTCAGGTGAACTTGTTTCCTATGCAATGATTTATGATGTTTTAAAAAAAATAACCGAAAAAGAATTCTCAACAACTGTCATGGACTTTGAAAAAATCATCAATAAAAGAATTGCGCTTCCCTTTCCTTATGACATTCATCTGCTCTATTCAGGTAAAAAGCTGCAGGAAACTTTAGATTTTAAATTCACACCATTTATTGACGGCATGAAAATGACATATGCATATTATTTGATGGTTCAAAGGGCAAAAAATAAAAACCACAACATATAGTATTTTTCTCTTGGGAATTCGGGGACACCATACCTATTTATTGTTGACTAAAGGCTATGGCAAGAATAGTGGCACCGGGGGGATGCCACATCATATCACTCAAAGAGGGAACAGACGATTACAAACCTTTTTTTCTGATACAGACTATATTTCCTATATCGATTTGATGAAGGAATGGTGCGATGCCCGTGGAGTAGAAATATGGTCCTACTGCCTGATGCCTAATCACGTCCATTTAATTGCTGTTCCTGAAACCAAAGAATCGTTAACGCTTGCAATTGGAGAGGCTCACAGGCGGTATTCGAGAATGATCAATTTTCGTGAAGGCTGGAAGGGACATTTGTTGGCATGTGCCCTGAATTCCTCCCCTGAATTCCCAGCATCCCAGCTTCATTAGCCGATATTGTGCCTTTTGTGCCACGGATTATCGCTGCAATTCTTTCTCGATCAATTTTCCCTATGTAAGTGTTTTCATAGTATATTCTATGTGTAATTATTCCCCAATAAAAGAATGTGTTTTACAGAAATAATATTTTTGCATTTTAACTGTTGACAAACAGTTTTACGCTTCGTATATTATACAGAAATAACATTGCAGCATAATATAAGGTGTGTTTGTGAAATTAAAAATAAAGCAATTGGCAACAGTGCAGATGGGGTATTCATTTCGGTCTCGTCTCGAAGCCTCAAGGGGTGGAG